>JANWHL010000015.1 GCA_025450405.1 Ktedonobacterales bacterium | reverse complement strand
TCAACCAGGGAATGGGACGGGTCGAGGTCCCAGGTGGTGGTGGTGGTCGTTGTCTGAGTCGCCGCGGTCATGTCGTTCCTCCGTTTAGGACTAAACCTGTGGGCCGAAGAAAAAGCGCGTCAGGCCATCGCGCGGTCCAACTTGCTCAGGAGCGCGAGGAGCTGGATCTGCTCCTCCCGCGACAGCGGGGAAAATACGCGGGCGATGACGTCCTCCTGCGCGGGCAGCACATCAGCGCGCAGGCTCTTGCCGGTGCCAGTGAGATAGAGCCGGTTGGCCCGGCCCTCCTGGCGCCGGGCGACGAGTCCCGCCCGCTCCATGCGGTCCAGCAGCTGGCAGACATTGCCTTTGGTCACCAGCAGGTGGTCGGCCAGCTCTTGCTGCGTGATCCCTTCGGCGGCGCCGACCTGGGCCAGGACGTCGAACTGGGCCAGACTCAGGTCGCGGTGGCGCAGGTGATCCACGGCCGCGTGCTCGCCTTTCTGGAAGACGCGGACGAGCCGGAGCCAGGTCATCACGGGCAGCCGGTTCATCGTCGCGCCTCCTCATCGGGATCCTCTTCACGGTTATAGTTTAGCACTAAACTAACACGATGTCAAGAGTGTCATGCCCGGCGAGTTTGACACTCGCGGCCATGCCGCGTATCCTGCGAGCAGTGTCCTGGGGCCGCGCGGTCCTGGCGGCGCGGATCATCCTGAAGATCATCCTCGGAAGTCAGTCCAGTGTAGGAGGTTGTCTGGTGCGCGCGTCCTTCCGCCTCGTCCTTGGTCTCGTCGTCGTCCTCACCGTCACGCTCGCGGCGTGCGCGCCGTCAACCACCACGGCTCCCGCCGAGGGGGCGCTGGGGTCGTCGGATGTCTGTCCGGCCCCGCTCGACAAGGCGCCGCACTGCCTGACCCCGCACGCGCTCCGTGTCGCCTATGATATGCAGGCGCTTAGCGACCGGGGGGACCGCGGGCGCGGGCAGACGATCGTGGACATTGTCTCCTTTGGCAGCCCCACACTCCAGCGCGATCTGGACGCCTTCGACCGCCAGTTCGGTCTGCCTAAGGTGACAGTAACCGTGCGGGCGCCCATTGGCTCGGTGCCGTTCGACGCGCAAAACAGGGAACAATTCGGCTGGGCGGTCGAGACCGAGCTGGACATCGAAATCATGCACGCCATGGCGCCGGACGCCGGACTGGTGGTC
This sequence comes from Ktedonobacterales bacterium, assembly GCA_025450405.1. GTDB lineage: Bacteria > Chloroflexota > Ktedonobacteria > Ktedonobacterales > JADMIN01 > JANWHL01. The sequence continues at coordinate 13,306 of JANWHL010000015.1, read as the reverse complement.
CTGACGAGCCCGGTGGACGAGACCGAGGGCACGATGGGCCTGCCGGAGTTCCAACGGCTGGAGCAATACGCGGTGGACCACCACCTCGGGACGATCTTCTCGCAAAGCTGGGCGGCGTCGGAGGCGACGCTCGCCGACGCGGCGGGCCAGAGCTTGGTCAAGAGCTATGGCGACTTCTATCACACGATCACCACGCGAGACGGAATCACAGTGCTCTCGGGCACGGGGGACAACGGCGCCACCGACTACGCCGACGTGGGGATGAACACGCTCGCCAACACGCCGACGATCGATTTCCCGGCGGACGTGCCCTGGGTGACAGCGGTTGGCGGCACGACGATCCACGCCAGCGCTGGCGGCTACATTGAGACCGCCTGGTCGGGTAGCAGCGGCGGCGTGAGCGCCTTCATCGCGGAGCCGACATTCCAGAGTGGACTGCCGGCCGCCGCGCAGACGATCCTGGGTGGGCATCGCGGCGTGCCCGACGTGGCCGCCGACGCGAATACCAGCACGGCCATGGCGCTCTATCTCTTTGGCGGCTGGCATCAGGTGGGCGGCACCAGCGCCAGCACGCCGCTGTGGGCGGCACTGGTGGCCGTGGCCAATCAAATGGCGGGGCATCCGCTGGGCTATATCAATCCCGCGCTCTACCAGGTGGCCACGTCGGGGCATTATGCTCAGGACTTCCGCGATGTGACGGCCGGTGACAACACGGTGGATAAACCACCCGTGCATGTGCGGGGATATGCGGCGTCGGCAGGCTGGGACGCGGTAACCGGCTGGGGCGCGCCGCTCTGCTCGCACCTGATCCCTGACCTGATCGCCGCCGCGAAATAGGTGGTCTGGCGCGGACCACGACGGAAGCCGGACGGCCGGCGGACAGGGGTACTGGGTGGCGGTCGATGGCGCTGGTTGGCGGGCGGGTGGTGTGGCGGGTGGTGTGGCGGGCATGCGGAATTGAAGTTCCGCGCGTAATCCCGGGTGGCGGGCTGCCAGCGCGATGCGTGAAATTGGCGGCGAAGCGGCCCAGGGCGAGGGCAGTGGCATGGCGAGAACGCGGAAAGGAAGTTCCGCGGGTAATCCTGGGCTTCGGGTGGGTTATGTGATCGGTGGATACAAGGGGCGCAGGTCCGGCTACCACGTGGCCATTGGGCGCCTTTTCGCGCAAAGGACACTGCGAGTGCGCGCCGTCCTCCGCGGTCGTCAGGCGGTGAGCTCCCCCATGAGGAGGATCGGCCCGGTGGGCGCGGGGCTGCCGGACTCGGGCTCGGGGGTGACCGCGACGACCTGGAAGTCGCCCAGGGTGGTGGGGGCGCGCACGATCTGCCGGCCGCGCCCGCCACGCGCGACGCGGAAGAGGGCATTAGGCACCGGCTGGCCGCCACGGAGCAGCCAGACCTGATAGACCCGACCCGGAGGCAGATGGGGGAGCCCGCTGGTGACGAGCACGGCATCGCGGCCCCCCGGCACGCCAATGAGGCGCGCGGCGGCGCCGGGCGCATCGGCGGTGCCGGCCACATTCCAGACGACTGAGCCGGGAGTGGCCAGCAGGTCCTCCAACAATGCGCTTGCCCGCCCGGAGTCGCCCGGCTGACCGGCGTCGCGCCGGCCACCAAAGAGGCGGCCGAGGAGTCCCCAGTCCGCGCCCGCACGCTCCGCCGGCGGCGCGGGGGCGGGCGCGGTCTCGGCGGCGGCGTCGGCGATTGCGACCTCGTGCACACGGCGGAGGATCCGCGCGCGGAGATCGGGCGCGGGCTCGACCAGCGGCGCGGAGAAGAGCAGCATGCCAGCGGACGCGCGCGAGCGGACGGCGAAGTCCCGGCAGCGGGCGCATCCGGAAAGATGCGCCTCGACCGCCGCGACCTCGTCGGCCTCCAGTGCCCCGAGGGCGTAGGCGTCTAGCTCGGCATCTACGTGCTGCTCGTCGTCCATTGGTATCTCGCGGATCCTCTCACCCTCGCCGCCTCCCTGGGCCGCGACTCTCGTCACCTGTTCGCGCGGACTGGTGGTCAGGTCACCTCCATTGATTCGCTATCCACTCCTTCGGCGGCCAGCAACTCGCGCAGGCGGAGCATGCCCATGCGGATGCGGCTCTTTACGGTGCCCAGTGGGTCGCCGGTGGCCGCGGCGACTTCCGCCTGCGAGAGGCCACCATAGAACGCCAGCTCAATGCAACGACGCTGCGCCTCTGGTAGCTGCGCCAGGGCGCGCCGGATGGCGCGAGCACGTTCCAAGAGCCAGGTGGCCATCGCGGGGTCACGTTCGGCGGCCGAGTCTTCGAGGACGGCGCCATCCGACGCCCAGTCGAACTGGTCGGCGGCGACGGGACGACTTTGCCGGCGGCGGATCTCGTTGAGGGCGAGGTTGTGGGCGATGCGCAGCACCCAGGCGGAGACACGGCCGCGCCCGGGTTCGAAGCTCCCCGCGCTGCGCCAGAGGCGCACGAAGACCTCCTGCGCAATCTCCTCGGCCGCCGGGCGGTCGTGGACGATGCGTAGGGCCAGCGAGTAGATCACCTTGCCGTAGCGGTCGTAGAGGGGCCCGAGGGCCGATTCGTCACCGTCGGCGAGGCGCGCCACCAACTCGGCGTCTTCGAAGTCCTGGTCGGTCAGAGCGTGGGCCCCTCTCCTAAGACTTCATACCCCTGAGGCGAACTATCGGTTGACCTGGGGCCCAAAATGGTCCAGGTGGTGGGGCCAGGGCACCGCGCCGCACTCCGCGGGCTTCCACCGCACGCCGAGAAATGGGCTCGCCGGCCCAGGGAGCGTGAGCGCGCACCGCGCCGACGCGCGCCGACGAGCGGGAGTCGCGCCGCCAACGGTCTAAGAGGAACGATCCAAACGGCGCCAGGCGGCCATCCCGAACGCGGCTGCATCGCAAGCCGCGTGCCGAGAGGCGAGCGGCGGGGTCGACAGTGGCGGTCGACAGTGGTGGTCGTCAGCGGGGGGCGGTGGCCGCGCCGAGAATCAGCGCGGCAGCCATTCGGTGAGCGTGCGCCGCCAGCCCGCGCGCACCTCGCCGCCAGCGAACCAGATGGCCAGACAGACGCCGACGACCACCCAGACCGCCCACGCGAGCCATGACGAGGAGCCCACAACCGCCTCACCGACGCCACGCTCCACCTGTCCAAGCAGCTCCAGGCAGGCGCGGGCCGCCATCGCGCGGATCGCGGGCTGGAAATAGAGGAACACGACGGTCGCCATCGTCGCGAGGACGGAGGCCAGAAGGCCATCGCCCCAGTCCGGCGAGAAGTCGCGCGCTGGCGCCGCCGCCGCGACCGCCATGGCCTCGCGACGCCGGGTCTCAACAGCCGCGATGCGCCAGATGATGCTTTCGGTGAGGCCGGCGGGCTCACGCGGCGGCTCGTCGTCCACCGCGGCCTGGCAGATGACCTCGAGCAGCACATGCTCGTGCCGGCAGCTCGGACAGCCGGCCAGGTGGCGTTCCAGGAGCCGGAAGTGGCCGGTGTCCAGGCGTCCGTCCGCATAGAGCTGGAGCCAGCGGACAGCTTGGTGACAGGTCATCGTTCGGCCTCCTTCCGCCAGCCATCCAGGCCCTTGCCGATCATGTCGCCGAGGTCGCGCAGGCCGGCGCTCAGACCCGCGCTCAGCTCGCCCGCGCGGGTCATGCCACTCGACGCGGCGCTCGACGTGGCGCGGTCGAGGTCGCCCAGCCGGTCCCGCAGGAGCGCGCGCGCTCGGAAGAGGTGGGTCTTGACCGTCCCGATCGGCATCCCGAGGACATCGGCCATCTCTTCGTAGGTTAGGTCTTGCAAATGGCGCAGCGCGAGCACCGCGCGGTACTTGGGCGGAAGGTTGGCCATCTCCGCGCGCACGGTGTCGCACAGGTCGCGCAGGGCGGCCTGCGCATGTACCTGGCTGAGGCGTACGGCGGGCCGCTCGGCGCGTTCCGTCTGGCTGGTGAGCTCGGCGCGCGCGAGCGCATCACGGCGGCGGCGCTCGGCCACCTTCAGGCAGTAGTTATAGGTGATGCGGTACACCCAGGTCGCGAAGCGCGCCTCCGCGCGGAACCCGGCCAATCCCTGCCATGCCGCCAGAAAGGCTTCCTGAGTCGCTTCAGTCGCCTCGTCCTCGTCGCGCAGCATGCGCATCGCGAGCGCATAGACCGCCCGTTGGTGCAGGCGGACGAGCACGGCAAAGGCGTCCTGGTCTCCGCCGCGCGCGCGCGCGATCAGGTCCAATTCGAGCGCCGGAGCCGCTTTAGCAGCCGGAGCGCCAGCGAGGCCCGCGACCGGGATCGCCGCCCCAAGGGACGTGGCGAGTCCACCGAGCTCCCGCGCGCCGTCCCCGGGAATCCCGAGACGGCCGAGTAGGGTGCGCGGATCCATCGTCCCTCCCGCCGAGAATAGGGCCGCCGCGACTCATGCCGCCGCGACTCATGCCGCCGCGACTCATGCCGCCGCGACTCATGCCGCCGCGCGCATCGACAATGCCACGCGGCCTCCACAGGCGTTATTATACCCTGTGGGCGCACACTGTGTCAGGGGGTTGTCTGGTTGGGCGGTGTGGGAGAGGAAGTGAGGAACGATGGATGCGATCGAGGTGGTCGGGCTCGAGTGGTTGGGCTCGCTCTTGCTCTTTCTGGGCTTCATTTTGCTGGTGCGCTTTCTGGACCACCGCGAGCGCATGGCGATGATCGACCGGGGTCTGACTCCGCCCGCGCACGGACGCATCCTGGCGCCCCGGCCGGGGTCGGCCGCGCTCCGTGGCGGGCTGATCACGATGATGGTTGGGCTGGCCGCGACGCTTGGTCTCTATACGTTGGGCTATCTCCTGCCAGCGCCGTTTAGCGCGGTACCCGGCAAGTTTGGTCCCTGGTTGCTGCCGGGGCTGATCCCGATGGCGGTGGGGGCGGCGCTGGTCGCGAGCCACTATCTCGTCGCCCCCCGGGTAGAGCCCAGCAGCGGCGCGACGAGCGCGCCGGAAGTGCCGGGAGAGGACGACGCTCACGAGCACGCGGGCGGTGTGGCCCCCCGCGCGCGCGGGGCCGCCGAGGGCGCGGCGGGACGGCCCGCGGGTTGGCGACTGGTTGATGGCTCCACCAACGCGGATGAGCGTAACGTGGATGAGCGTGGGGAAGCCTCCGGCGCCTGATGCCGAGGGCTCGAAGGACCAGGCGACGAGGACAAGAGCGCATCGCGCGCGGACCCGCGAAACCTGGCACGAATCTTGCCACCTCAGCCACAAGCCAACAGCCGGTCAGCCGGACGCTCCAAAGCCTCCATGACCGGCGCGCGGGGACCGCGCCCCGCGCCGGAGCCAGCGAGGAGGCCCCACGATGGGCGCGCCGAACGTGACCATCCCGCCATGCCGCCCAGACTATGTGCTGGGGCGCACCGCCGCGCGCGACGGCGCCTGGCCGCTGGAACCACTGAGCACGCCCGATGACCACGATGTGACGGGCGGGCTGGGTGTGACGTCGCCCTGGGATGAGTCGCTGGCGCGGTTCCCGCGGTTGCTGCCGCGTCCGAACGTGCTGGTGGTGGACGATGACGCCCTGCTCCTCGATTTGATCACGCGGACGCTCGCGCTGGAGCTGCCCGACACCGAGGTCCGACTGGCGAGCACCACCGCCGAGGCGGAACGCGCGGCGCTGGCCTGGACTCCGGACCTGATCCTCTGCGATGTGCGGCTTCCGGATGGGGATGGCCGCGCGCTGCTGGAGCGGCTGCGCCGGCACCCGCGCCTGGCGCGCGTGCCGAGCGTGCTCATGACGGCGCTGGACGTATCCAACCGGCTCTTGTTGGAAGAGGCCGCCTCACTGCACGCGGACTTTCTGCGCAAGCCGTTCGACCTGGTGGACCTGCTGACGGTCGTCGAGCGCATTCTCGCCCTGTCGATGTCCGAGTAGCGACGACACTGGCCAGCCATCACGGGCCAGCCATCATAGCTCACTCGCCGTGGGCTCTCCACGGGCCGCCCGCCGGAACACCTCGGCGTAGCGTGTGCCCACCACGGGCCAGGCCATTGTGTGCCCATATTCGAGCGCACGCTCCTGGGTTTCCATCCGAAACGCCGTATTCTCCAGATAGAGATTGACGCAGCGCGCGATGCTTTCGGGATTCTCGAACTCGGCGAAGAGGCCGCGGCCCTCCGCCAGCGCCTCGCCGGCGTAGACGTACGGTGTGCTCACGATGGCCCGCCCGCAGCCAAGCGCGTAAGACAGGGTTCCGCTGGTGATCTGGTTGCGGTCGTGGTAGGGCGTGATATACACGTCGGTCGCCTGCAAATAGCGGATCAGGTCGCGCGACTCGAGATACTGGTTCAGAAAGCGCACATGCCGGCTTATGCCAAGCTCGCGCGCGAGTGCCACCAGCTCCGCGCGGTACGATTCCCCTTCGTACTGTCGTACCTGGGGATGGGTCTCGCCCATGATCAGATACAGCACGTCCGGATGGCGCTCGACAATCGCCGGCATGGCGCGAATCGCGTCCTCAATGCCCTTGCCCCGGCTAAGCAGCCCAAACGTGCAGATCACAGTGTAGCCGTCCAGGCGCAGGGCCTGTTTCATGTGCTGGGTTTCGGACCGGCGGACGACGGGCACCCCATGCGGAATCATGACGAGCTTCGCCCGCTCGATCTCGTAGTCCTCCACCAGAATTTTGGTGCCCAGGTTGACCATCACGACTACCGCCGCGCTGCGCTCGCAGAGCTGGCGGATGGCCTCGCGGATGTCGGCGCGCGGCTGCGGCAGGACAGTGTGGAGCGTCGTGACCACTGGCGTCTTCACGGTTTCTAGCAGGGCGGCCGTGTAGTCAATCAGCGGCTCGCCCCAGATGCCGAAGAGGCCAAACTCGTGCTGGATCGAGACGACGTCCACGCGCGCGCGCGTGAGCGCGCGCCCGGCGTCCGCGAAGCTGGTCGGATTCCCCTGCTCGATCTCCCAGCGTACCTGGCGTGGGTAGGCATAAAACGCCTCGGAATCGGTGATCGCCGCCACTTCGGCGGTGATGCGGTCGGGACCGGCCCGGACGGCGTGCAGGACATCGCGCGTGTAGGTCGCGATGCCATCTTCGCGCGGCGGATAGGTGCTGACGACCCCCAGGGTGAGCGCTGGCATTCGGTGTCCCTTTCCGCGCGCGCTTCGGCGTCGCGCCGCCGAGCGCACCGCTCCGATCGGCCACGCTCCGCGCCCAGTATACGCGTCCGGGCGCGGGGCGCCGCGGCACGCCGAATGGGGACCATGCGCGGGTACAACTGGCCTATGCGCTTCATGAATTGGCGCTGGGACGCGCCGTAGGAACATAACTTCGCGCGCGAGCGAGGCCAACGCTGCGGCGGGGACGTGGCCACGGGGCGGCGATCCGGCGTATCATGCGGCGACACCGGTCGCTGAGAAGGCCGATTTGACGGGAGCGCGGGCATGCATGACTCACCACCTGAGCCACTACGAGTGCTGGGGATCGCGGGGAGCCTGAGACGCGGTTCGTTGAATCGCGGGCTCTTGCGCGCGGCGATCGAGCTGGCCCCGGACCACATGGTAATCACGCCGTACGAGGGCTTGCGCGCGATTCCACCGTACGACGGCGATGTCGAGGCGGAGGGCGATCCCGACCCGGTCGCGGACCTGAAGGCGCGCATCCGCGGCGCCGACGCGCTGCTGATTGTGTCACCGGAGTACAACTACGGCATCCCTGGCGTGCTCAAGAACGCGATTGATTGGGTCTCACGGCCGCCACGGACCTCGCCCCTCTCTCACAAACCGATCGCCATCATGGGCGCCTCGACCGGCAATTTTGGCACGGCCCGCTGCCAGCTCGCTCTGCGCCAGACGTTCCATTTTACCAAGTCGTACGTGCTGATCGAGCCCGATGTGCTTGTCGTCCGGGCCGCCGAGCGCTTTGACGACGAGGGCAACCTGCGCGATGAGGCGACACGCGAGCACGTGGCGCGGCTGGTGGAGTCGCTGGAGCGGTGGGTGCGCGGGCTGCGCGCGGGCGCGATCATCCCCGACTGACCGCGTTTGAGGGGTCGTAACGCCGGTCGTAGCGGGCCGGTAACGGTTCGGTGTGATACTGTTGACATCACACGGAGCGATGCGGGGTCACGGCTGTGCGCCGTGGGGCACAGCGCGCTGTCACGGCCATCGCACATGGAGGAGCCGGCATGAGCGCAGCCACATCCATGCGCAGTGGCGTGGCGGACGACACGGATACACGTCTCTCCGGGTGGCGCCTCGTCGCGGCCCGCATCGTCGTCTTCGGCGTCATCGGGTTCACGGTGAGTATCGGCGTCTACGCCCTGTTTGGTACTGACCTCGCGCGCATCCTTGCCACAACCTGCGACACCCCGCTCTTTGGGTGCCTGCTGACTCCGGAGCAGGCTGCCCCGCTGGCCAGACTCGGTGTTACGCCGCACCTGCTGGCTGTAGGTGTCATCGCGCTTTCGGGCGTGGCGATTCTGCTGGCGAACGCGGTGGCGGGCATTCTGCTGTGGCGCCGGTCCGACGACTGGATGGCCATGCTGGTGGCGCTCGTGCTCGTGCTCTTGCCGGCGGTCTTCACACCCATGTTCGATGGGCTACGGGGTTGGTGGCAGATTCCGGCCCAGGTCCTCTCCGACGCGGGCATTCTCTCCTGGTTCCTCCTGATGGGCCTCTTCCCCAGCGGGCGGTTCGTGCCACGGTGGATATGGGTCTCCATCCTCGCGGCGGGATGGTTCGCGATTGGTCCCGGTAATATCCTGCCCAACGCTCTGGCGCTTCCCATAATTCTCTTTATTTTCGGGAGCTTTATCGGTGCGCAGATCTATCGCTATCGTCGTGCCTCCACCCCGACACAACGCCAGCAGACGAAATGGGCGGTGACTGGGTTCGTCCTCAGCTTAGTCGTCAACCAGCTCTTCTGGCAACCAGCGGGCTGGGTGCCGGCATTGCAACGGAAGGACTCGCTCTACACGCTGCTGTTTCTGCCCGACAGCTTCTTGATCATCTGCATCGTGGCGGTCAGCTTTGGCGTGGCGATCCTGCGCTATCGGCTCTATGACATCGATGTCATCATCCGCCGCGCGCTGCTCTACGCACCGCTCACCGGCGTGCTGGCGGCAGTGTACTTCGGCGTCGTGGTCGGCGCCCAAAATCTCGCCCAGCGCGTCACCGGACACGGGGACCAGCCGGTGATCATCGTCGCCTCGACCCTTCTCATCGCAGCGCTTTTTTCGCCGCTGCGGAGGCGGCTCCAGGACCTTGTCGACCGCGCCTTCTACCGGCATAAGTACGACGCCGCGCGAACACTCACCGCTTTTGGAGAGCGCATGCGCATGGAGACAGACCTGGGCGTGCTTGGCGAGCATCTAGTCGACGTCGTGCACCGGACGATGCAACCGGCACATGTCTCGCTCTGGGTGCGCGCGCCGGTCCCCGCGGTGAGCGGGTCAACGACCACGCCAACGACTACGCTCGATGTCGAACATGTGCTGGCGCCAGGGCCGGCCAGCCCGACGTAGCGCTCCGTGACAGACGCGAGCGACGTCGGACAAGCTCGGGGTCAGAGCGCCATGGTGGGCGGGGTGGTTGGGGGAGCAGGCGCCATGAAGGATGCGAGGATGCGCCCTGAAGGACGCGGCGAATCCTTGGCGCGGCCAGCCTCGCACGGGCGAGCGAATAGCTGAGGCAGCGGGCGGCCATGGGCGGGCCGGAGATCTGGGTAGCGGGACGAGCGGTTGGGGGAGGGCGCGAAATTGAAGTTCCGCGTGTAATCATGCCGCCGGTGTGGGGCGAATCGCTAAAAAATGGGAGCGAACACGGGCGAGCGGTAGCGGTTGGGGGCGGACGCCGAGGCACAGCAAGGAGGCGCCCTGAAGGACGCGGGTAATCCCGGCCGCGGGGCCGATCGCGGGGGCTGCGAGCAACGGGGCCCAAGGACCAGCGACGTCGCGGGCGTAGGGCTGTTTTCGGGAGGGTCATCATGCGTCCAGGATGGCTCTCGAGCCACGCGGATGAATGCGGTACGGTGTCTCGGGCCATAAGGGGGGCACGAGCCAGCGCACAAGGGGCGCACGAGCCAGCGCACATGGTGGGCCAGGTCAGGTGGACCCATCGCCGGCCGCGCTGGTCGTTCCGTGGGCGCGCGCGGTGCGCGCCAGCAGGTCGCGGAGCACGTCGAGGTCGTGCGAGTCCGGTGGAGGGGTCGCGCTCACGTCAGTGGCGAAGCGGATCGGCCAGCCGGTCGCCTGCGTGATCTGGTCGCGCGTGACCCCGGGATGAATCGCGGTTACGGTAAGCTCTTTGGTCTCGGGGTCGGGACGCAGCAGGCCGAGGTCGGTGATCACCAGGGTGATGCCGGCGGTGCGCAGTCCCAGACGGCGCCGATGGTCGCCACCGTCCCCATGGCCGAACGAGGTGATGAAGTCCACCTTCGGGACGAACGCGCGCGGTGACTGGCGCATGATCGCGTAGATCTGGCCGCAGGCGCTGGCGATCTCGGGGGCACCTCCAGCGCCAGGCAGGCGGACCCGCGGGTGGTCGTACGGGCCGATCACCGTGGAGTTGATGTTGCCGAAGCGGTCGATCTGCGCGCCGCCGAGGAATCCGACGGTGACGCGACCACCCTGGAGCCAGTATTGAAACATCTCCGGGACCGACACCGTGGCGAGCGCGGTGGCGCAGAGCTCTGGATCGCCGATCGAGAGTGGGAGGACGTCGGGTTTGGTGGCGATGGTGCCCGACTCGTAGATCAGCGTGATGGCGGGCACGTGGGTGAGGCGCGCGAGATTGCATGCGGCGGATGGCGCGCCGATGCCGACGAAGCAGACGTCGTCGTTGGTGAGGGCACGCGCCGCCGTAACGGTCATCATCTCCGTGGGCGTGTAGGCCGTGGTCCCCGCGCCGCGCGTCACCACTCGTTCGCCGCTCATGGCTGCTTGACCTCCACCGCGGCACCACTCACCGTATCGTCGGCGCGCGCGGCCAGTACGTGCTCACGCATCCAGGCGCGGAAGGTGTCGCGGTCGCGGGAAATCGCGTCCCAGGCGGTGTAGAAGGCGTTGTCGCGCCCGTAATAGCCCTGGGCGTAGGAGGGGTGCGCGCCGTGAGGCACGGCCACTACCGCGTTGATGGTCCAGTGGGGCAGGACGACGGTGTTCGGGCTGGGCGGCTGGAGGTCCTCCACGATCTCCTCCACGGTCACCAGTGTCCGCCGCGCCGCCAGGATGACCTCCTTCTGGACGCCGATGATCCCCTCGATGAGCACGTTGCCAGCGCGGTCGGCGCGCTGCGCGTGGATGATGCCGACGTCGGGGCGCAGGGCGGGGACGGCCGCCAGGCGCTCGCCGGTGAAGGGGCACTCGACGAAGCGGATGTGGGGGTGCTGGCCGACGAGATCGGAGCCGATGTAGCCACGGAGGAGGGCGCACGGCAGACCAGAGGCACCGGCGGCGTAGGCACTGGCCATGGCGGCGTGGCTGTGCTCTTCGAGCTCCAGCGGCGCCGGCCAGGCATGCTCCACGGCGTCGCGCAGGCGGTGGAGCGAGCCGACGCCGGGGTTGCCGCCCCAGGAGAAGATCAGCTTGCGGGCGCAGCCCATGCCGATCAGCTGGTCGTAGATCAGGTCGGGGGTCATGCGGATGAGGGTGAGGTCGCGCCGGCCCTGGCGGATGACCTCATGGCCGGCGGCGAAAGGGATCAGGTGGGTGAAGCCTTCCATAGCCACGCTGTCGCCATCGCGCACGAGCGCCGCGACGGCGTCGGCGAGGGACGGGAAGGCGGTCACGACGCGTGCTCCTTGTCACGGGGCATCCATCCAAGACCGACGCGCGACAGCGAGCCGGCGCCCCAGTATAGCACGCCGGGACACGGCCCCAGTCACCTCGCCTTCCGGGCTGGCTGTGCCACACCGTTCGGTCCGTGCCTGGTGAGAGCCCTCCAGCGAGTCAGCGCGCGGGCGGAACCGCGGTCAATCTTCGAGCCACTGTGTGATGAAGCGCGGGCTGTGGTGAATGTCCACTTGCCTCAGCCGCCCCGGACCCGAATTGACGAACTTGTGGGGCATGCCGGGCGGGACAATCGCAATCTGCCCCGCCGTCGCTTCGAGCGTGGTCAAGCCAATCGTATAGGTCGCGCTGCCTTCCTGGATGATAAAGACCTCTTCATAGGGATGCTGGTGCAGTTTGGGACCTTTTCCAGGCGCCACGTCCACCAGAATCACGCACACGCCCGCGTTGCCAAACAGATAACCCTCGAACTCGCGGCTGTCGCCCGAATGCGCGAGTTCGTCCGTGTTCACGATGGTGTAGTTCACGGGAGCCTCCTGGTGTTGAAATTGCCCAGTAGTGTACCCCAAGATACTGGACCGCCTGCCAGACCGCGCCGCCGCTACTCAGTGCTCCTCGAGCGCCGTAACCCCTTTGATCAGGGTGCCCCCCAAGTCCCCGCTAGTACCAGTAGGCGGCGGGCATGCTGTCGCGTGTACTCGAAGTCCACCGGGCGATCACTCGGTCCGGCGGCCAAGCGCGAGGGCGGCGGAGCTCGGAGCACCCAGAGTATACGTCGAACGCGTAGGCTGTCCAGTCAATTTGGTCCCTGGCTAGAACGGAGCATTCCGGATGATCGACGCATTGCGAGAAGCCTTCAATCTTGCCGCGCAACCGACCGAACAAGAGCAGGCGGCGCTCGCGACCCACATCAAAGGGATGATCGAGGCGGGCGGTCGCTGGGACGCGCTGCTTGCCGACCCCAACAGCCTGAACTTGCTCGAAGAGATGGCTGAGGAGGCGCACCTGGAATACCTTCGCGGCGAGACGGATGTCGTTGAAGCCTGCACGACGCGGAGAAACGAGTCGGAGAGATGATGACGCCCGGGCGCACACGGCGCTTGCGCGCGCGGTACGACGCGCTGCCAGAGCGTGTTCGCCCTAACGCTGACGCTTACAGATTTCAGCCGCTCACCCCACCGGCACAATGAAGCGGTGCTCGCCGAACCGCTTGAGCAGCGCCGGGCGTCGCAGATGCGGCCGCACCCACGTCTGGAACCGCTCCTCGAAGCGTGCCGTCTCGTCGAACCGCGCCGCCGCCTCGCGTAGCTCGACGAGGGCCTGCGCCGCTTCATCGTAGCCGGCACCGGACCCACGGGCGGCGCCCTCCTCGGCGCGCGCCCAATAGTCCTCCTGGTGATCGTGGATCGCGCGCAGCTTCCGCTGGTGGGCCGCCGCCGCCTGCCGGCGCCGCTCGGCCTCCAGCTCATCCTTGACATCCGCGCTCTCCGCCAGGATGGTGGCAAAGGTGACACGCTCCCCCGCGGACGATGGCTCCGGCTTGCCCCGGCCCAGCTCGCGCAGCTCCGTCACCAATG
>JANWHL010000014.1 GCA_025450405.1 Ktedonobacterales bacterium | reverse complement strand
GGTCATCGCCAGCGGACTGGGATTGCGCGTTGGGTATGTCACCCTTGGCAGCTTCGACACACACGCCGACCAGAAGAACACGCACGCCACGCTGCTGACGGACCTCGCCGCCTCGCTCGCGGCGTTCTACGAGGACCTGACGGCGCATGGACTGGCCGAGAACGTTCTGGTGATGACGTGGTCCGAGTTCGGGCGGCGTGTCCACGAGAACGCCAGTGGTGGCACCGATCACGGCACGGCGGCACCGCTTTTTGTGCTGGGCAGCGGGGTCACCGGCGGCCTCTTTGGCGAGCCGCCGGACCTGGGGAGCCTGGACCCATATGGCAATCTCAAATACACCGTGGACTTCCGCTCGGTCTATGCCACGGTGCTTCAGGGCTGGCTGGGCGCTCCGGCGGCCGCCGTGCTTGGTGGCGACTTCGGCGGCCAGGGCTTCCTTCCCGCCGCCGGGTGAACACCGCCTTCGCGGCGCGGCAGTGTTCGACGGAGTGGGACCAATTCGCGGGGGCATGGGTCCTAAGATGGCCGCTCGCTGGGCTCCTCCAGCCGTCCGCCCTCGTCGCGCCGGAAGCGCGCATGGGCCGCGGCGGCGACACCGGCGACGGCGATAGCGGGTACCACATAGGCCGCCAACCGCCAGTGTGTCTCCGCCACGCCACCGGCGACCGCGGCGAGCACATAGACAGCCACCACGGCGGCCTGGAGGCCCTGGCCGTGGGGCGCCGGCCGGGGCACGCGGCCCTCCGGGGGCGGGAGCGACGCGCGGCGCAATCGCTTCGCCAGCCCCACCGTCAAACTCGTGTAGGTGCCGGTGATGTAGGTGGTGGTCACGCCGGAGACGTCCAGGGCACGGACGGCAATGCTCTGGAGGCCCATAGCAAGCGCCGCGAACACGATGAGCGCGTAGAGACCTGGCCGCTCGCTGCCCGCGCAGCCGCCGGGACACACGATGAATCCCCCGGCGACGAGGGCACCCAGGGTCACGAGCTCGATCGCGAAGAGGGCCGTGACGACGCGCGGCCACACGACGTGCCGGTCTGGGCCGACGACGAGCGCGCCCCCGGCGGCACCGGCAAGGAATCCCGCGACGGCGAGGGCAGAGCGCGCGGCCGCCAGCCGATCCGCTCGCGCCAGGGCCAGCCCGAGCAGCACCGTATTGCCGGTCATGTTCGACGTGAAGACACCTCCGAGCCCGAGGTAGCTAACGGCGTCGACGTAGCCGGACGTAGCGGCGAGCGCGATCAGAAACAGGTCGCGGACAAGGGTGGGAGGCCACGACGCGTCCGCCCTGCTTTCACGTTCGTGCTCCTGACCCGCGGCGGCCATGCGGATGCCCTCCCTCGTGACTCGGGTCTTTCGCAAGGGGCATGCTACGGCGGCTGGTGGGGCTTTCCGACAGGAGGCGAAGTGGCTTGACCAGGGCCGGTCGCAACCGGTACACTGGAGGCAACACATCACGACATGCCGCGGACAGGGGATGGTGCAAGCGTTCGGCGCGCGGGGGAGCCGGTCGCGTGGGCTTGGTCGCGGTGGTCCGTGGACGAGCGCGGGAGGTCGGCGTGGCGCTGCACGTGCATGCGCTCTATCTCACCGGGTGGGTGATCATCTGGTTGGCGACATATCAGCTGGCGTGCTGGCTGGTGGCGGCGGCGCGCCGCGAGGCGCCGCTGTGCTGGATCGTCGGCCCGCTGGGTATCTCGGCCGTGCATTTGCGCGCCCCATCGCGCGGGGCGCTGCTGCTGGAGCTGGCGCTGCCGCCGGTGCTGGTGACCGCGGTGTGTTACGCCAGCCTCTATGTGATCCAGCCCGGCCCGATCTCGGGTCTGGCGCCCACGCTGGCGCCGCGACTCGCGGTGGTGGTGCTGACCCTGGCCGTGGTCGGCGGCTGGCGCGTGCTGCGGGCGCTCGGCGAGCTGCGATTCCCGGTCTGGGGCGAGGCGGGGGTGCTGGCACGGGTCCAGCGCAGCCGGGCGCTCGGCGCGCTCGTGCACTTCACGCCCGCCGGTCGCGACTTCCTCCGCGACCGCTTTGGCGCCACCCCCCGCGAATTCTTGCGCACCTGTTGCTGACGCACCTGTTGCTGATCGGCGCGCGATGGGGCACAGCCCCGGCGGAAGGAGCTAGCCCGTGAGCGATGCCCAGCCTGAAGGCCAGCCCGCGGGCCAGGCCAACTGCGTCTTCTGCCGCATCGCGGCGGGTGAGATTCCCAGCGCTCAGGTCTACGCGGATAGCGAGGTCATCGCCATCCGCGACGTGAACCCACAGGCTCCCATCCACGTGCTGGTGCTGCCGCGGCGGCATGTTGCCGGCGTGGCCGAGCTAGGCGCGGGCGATCTCGGCGCGGAGAACACGGCGCTGTTGGGGCGGATAGTGGCTGTGGCGAACCGCGTGGCGCGCGACGACGGCATCGCGGAGGGCGGCTACCGCCTGGTGATCAATCAGGGGCATGATGGCGGGCAGACGGTGGGACACCTCCATCTGCACGTGCTCGGTGGCCGCCCGATGACCTGGCCGCCGGGGTAGGGAGACGGAGAGATTCACACAGAGGACACAGAGGACACAGAGGGCCGGAAGGGGATAGAGAGGGATTAACCGCCGAGGGCGCGGAGGACGCGGAGGGGCGGAGAGAGGATATGCGGACAGGGGAAGTGGACAGACGCCTCGACGAGGGGAGCGGGGAGCGGCATCAAAGACGGCGGTGGTAGGCTGCGAGGACTGGTTGCCGATGTACGCGGCCAGGGAGGATGCGTGAACGCGCCGGTCGTGAGTGTGAGTGTGGAGGGGCTGGGCGAGGATGCCGTCGTGCCATTTGGGCTGGACGAGGCGATGCTGGAACGGGTCGCCACGCTGGCGCTGGCGGGGGCTGGTGTGGACCTCGCCGTGGAGCTGAGCGTCCTCATCACCGACGACGAACGTCTGCGGGCGCTCAATCGCGACTTTCGTGGGCGTGACGAGGTGACGGACGTGCTCTCGTTTCCACTCCTGGAGGCACCACTGGTCCATGCCCCCGCCAGCGAACTGTGGGGGCCACCGGCGGACGTGGAGACCATGCGTAACCGGGAGACGCACTCCGGCGTTGTAGAATATGCGCATGAGCGCGGCGATCCGCCGGACGAAACGGACGAGAAGCTTGGCGCTTCCAGGGTGGCGTTCGTGGCGCCACCCGAGCTGCCACTCCACCTCGGTGACATCGCGATCTCGGCGCCGAAGGCCGAGCGCCAGGCCGCGGCGGCGGGACATGGTCCCGCGTGGGAACTAGCGTATCTGCTGGCTCACGGGGTCCTGCATCTGGTCGGCTACGATGACCACACCGAGGACGGTTATGGGGCGATGGTGGCGATCCAGGAGGACGTGCTCGCGACGGCCAGCATCCCGCGCCGCTAGCCCACGTTCGGTGCGTTCGACACCCTGTAATCTTCATACGCTAAGACCCTCGTGCGCTAAGACCCTCGTGCGGGCTGGCCCGGAGCCTCCTCCCGCATACGACGAGAAATCGAGACTCGCGTGAGCGCGACCCATCAGAAGGCGCGTACCCGCCACCCCCGGATGACGGAGACCCGCGGCAAGGTATCGACGAACGCAATGCCGGCGGCCACCGGACCGAGCGCACCGGGCAGTGTGGGCGCTCCCACCGGCGCCCCGATCACCGGCGCCCCGCCCAACGCGACCGCGCACCCCTCGCGCCGGCTCCCAGCGGCCGCGAGTGCGAAGCCGGTCACGAGCGCGAAGTCGGTCACGACCGGACCAGCCACGGCGAGCACCCCGCACATGGGTGAGTCGGTGGCTCCGTCCGCCGCCCCGCCGGCGCCCGCGGGTGGGGCGGCGCCCGCGCAGCCGCGGCCCGCCACCGCCGGCTATCACCGTGCCACCTTCCTCAAGGGGTTCGTCCATGCCTGGAATGGGCTCGTCTACGCCATTCGAACCCAGCGCAACGCCCGTATCCACGCCGCCATCGCGACCCTCGCCATCCTCATGGGCATCTGGCTGCGCATCTCGCCGGTCGAGTTCGCCATGGTCTTTGTCGCCATCACGGCCGTGTTCATCGCCGAGATGTTCAACACTGTCGCCGAGGCCTGCGTGGACATGATCACCAACACGTACCACCCGCTCGCCCGCATCGCCAAGGATGTCGCCGCTGGCGCCGTGCTCTTGAACGCGATGCTCTCGGTGGTGATCGGCCTGCTGGTGTTTGTGCCCCACCTCTGGCCGCTGGCGGTGCACGTGCTCGGGCCGCTCTTCGCGCCCGGGCGGCGTCGGTAGCGAGCGTGGGACGATGGACTTCTCTCCATGCCATTCGGGCGTACAGCCGTACGCTCCAGCGGCGCTGGCGAGGGGGAGTCGGGCCTACGACGGGTCCTGGCCAGGGGCAAGTGGATCGCTTAGCGAGCAAGTGCCGTGGAGGGTGCGGAAGTAACGTGCCACTGGTCGTGCCGAATGGCGAGCGGATCGCCGCGGGCGTATGCGGGTGAAAAAGGGAGCGACCAAGGGCGGGCGGGGTGGTGCGGGGACGATGCGGATTTGAAGTTCCGCGTCTAATCCTGGCCTCCAAGCGTCTCGTGAGGGCGGAGGACGACCGGTTGAGACAGCAGCGCGAACTAGATCGTATGGCTGGCGGGACGGTGGATGACGGGACGAGGCCCGGACCTGGATAGGTGGACGTATGAACGCCTTGGGTTTGGCGTACTGGTTCGTCACTGGTGCGGTGCTCGGGCTGGGCCTGGTGGAGTTCGCGGGCCTGGGTCTCGTCTTGTTCCCCGTTGGAGTGATACTCCTGGTCATTGGACTGGCGGCGCTGCGTGGTCGGGAGGCGCTCGCCGGCATCGTCGGTTTTGGGGCGCTGCCAACCGCGGCGTTTGTGTACGCGATCGCCACGTTTGCGCAGCCATGCACCCTGGCGCTTGGGCCATGGCGGCCCTACGGCGCCGCACTGTGCCACGGGAACATCACTGTCCCGCATTTCTACTCGTACGGCGCCGTCGTCTTCGGTGTGATTACGCTGGTCGGGTTGGTGATGCTCATCGCGGCGGCACGGGCAAGCCGGCGGGGGTCGCGCACGGGCACGGTGTAGGGGCTGTGCGTTGGGGCCACCCGCGACGCCTGTCTGGAGACGGTATCAGCGGTCGGTTGGGAACGTGGCCGCGGTGACATCATGGGCGTCGGGCGCGGGCGAGGTTGAGAGGGATTGGGCGGATGGCCAGGTTGGATGAGACGCAACCTGGCCGGTGATTGTGCCTGTGTGCATACGACGCGCCGCACGCTCCTCGGGGGGAAAGAGCGAGCGGAAGAAGATAAAGAAGAGGAGGGTGTTCAAGCCCTGGAGCGCGGCGCCAATCTCGAATGGCAGGGCCAGTGCTACGTGGTCGAAGAGATAGCCGGCGAGGCCAGGGCTGATGGCCGAGGTGGCCTGTGACGGCAGATTCGAGAGGGCGGCGACGGTGCCGCGCTCTTCGGGCGGGAAGACGCCCATGACATACGACTGGCGCAGCGGCAGGCCCACGCGTTGGCACATCATGCGCACCAGATAGATCGCGCCCGCGAGCGCGAAGGATGGGGCGAGGACCATGGGGATCAGCAGAACCGCCTGAAGCGCGCGGCTGATGACAATGGCGCGGACGAGGCCCAGACGCGCAGAAATGCGCGCGGCGCCGAGGTTGGAGATCATCGCGGCCACGTTGATGACGCTGTAGAGCACGCCGACCAGGGCGGGGCCAACGCCATAGCGCCGGAAGAACCAGTAGGTGATGAAGGGGCCGAAAAAGCCGACCGCTAGCCCGTTGACGCTGTTGGTCACCCAGAGCCGGGCCAGGATTGGCCAGGATGGTTGGGAGAGGCGAGGGAGCCAGCGACGCGGGCCGGTCCGTCCGGCGGCGAGCGTGGCGGCGGGCCGGGGAGCGG
>JANWHL010000013.1 GCA_025450405.1 Ktedonobacterales bacterium | reverse complement strand
TGGTCCTGGGTGGCTCCCAGCGCAAGCGCGTTGGGATCGTACATCGGGTTCGAGACGAGCTCCAGCACCCCGCCCGTCACCGGGTCCAGCGCGACCTCCGCGCTTTGGCGCGGGTACACGCGCATGTGGGCGATCGTGCGCTCCTGGAGATTGGTATCAATCGTGGTGTAGACATCGTCGCCATCGGCGGCGCTCTTGCGCGCGATGGAATAGGCGGGGTTCCCATAGCTGCCGTCGGAATTGCGGGCGACAATGTCCAACTCTCCGCCCTTGGCGGGGCGCAGCATCTGTTCAGCCCAGGCCTCTACCCCGTCGCGGCCAATCACATCCGTGGCCTCGTAGTAATGGCCCGTGTCATTGAGCAGGTCCTGCTGGCTCACATCGCCAACGTACCCCGTGACGGCCGCCGTGTCTGACCCATAGGGATAGACGCGCCCCGCGGTCGTTTGCACGTGCACGCCATCATTGCCCAGCGCCGTCAGATCGCCGCTGACCTGGGTATAGAGCCCCGGCGGGATCGTGCGCACAGGAATGAAATCAGTTGGCGTGGCCCCCTGGTACTTGCCCGTCAGCTCGGCGGACCCCAGATCCAGGTCGTGGGTCAACGTCGTAACGAGCCGGTTGCTATCTTTGATCTCGCCTGGCACCACACCCACCACGTAGACGATCGCGTCCTCCGCCAGCGGATTGCCGCTCTTATCGAGAATGCGCCCGCGGTGGCCGTCCAGCGGATAGAGGTGGACCAGGCGCTGGTAGGTGGGATCGTTCGGATCATCGAGCTGCGCGAACACCAACCCTGGGCTCCAGTTGACACGCCACTGGCCATGTTCGCGCACCAGCGGAATGGTGAGTATCTGTGTGATGGTTCCCACGCGAATCGTCCGCATCACTACGGTGGCCGCCACCGTCGCGGTGTTGCCCTGGGTATGGAAGGCGCCGATCGTGCCGTGGAGCGAATAGGCCTCGGCCTGCTGCAGCAGCAGCGTTGTGCGGTTGACGATGTAGTCATGCGCGTTCGCGTAGCCGCCGCCGAGGATCGCCGGGGCGGAGAAGCGTGTCTTGCTCGCGTCGGAGACGAGGCTAAACATGCGCTCGTAATTGCCGGCGGTATAGTCGGCGACGTACGTCGTCGCCACCTGACACGGCGTGCCCGATTGGCAGCCGGGTGGTGTCGTCGGACCCTGGCGCACGGCCAGCTGCGGCGAGAAGATGGCGGTCCCCGAGATGGCAACCACCAGCAGCGCCACCAGCGCGATCACCCATGGCGGCACATTGCGCCGCGGCCGAGGACGCAGATTGCGCGGGAGTTCCGCAGCGGTGTCCGGCTCACGGTTGGCGGGACCTAAAGGCGGGCTTCCGCCGCTCCAGCCGGGATCAGTTGGCGCGTCATAATCATCCAGCTCGCTGAGGCCGGCGGTGTCGCGGGGAGGCTCTCCCGGCGCGCGCGTGTCGGAACCCATCTCCCCACACCTCCTCGGTCGTTCGGCCACGTACCAAGGGTTCCGGGAACCCATGGGCCGGCCGTGGTGCCACTGGCTATTCTACACTAGAGTTCCAGTGGTGGGGAGATGCGAGGGTAAAAATGCCGGACATTCATCCGCCGCACCGGCGAGGACAGCGAACGTTTTCGCTCAGTGGCGCCCCGCCACTTCCCAATGAGGGCCCTCCGGGGTGTCCTGGATCGTGATGCCCGCAGCCAGCAGGGCATCGCGCAGGTGATCCGCCGCGGCGAAGTGCCGCGCCGCGCGCAGCTCCATGCGGATGGCCACCAGGGCATCCACCAGCTCCGCCGGGATCGCGGGCGATTGAGCCCCCGGTTCCGTCCACGGGTCTGGCACAAGCGCGGTCTCAACCGAAGCCATCTCGTCCGGCCCATGAACACCCACATCGCGGGCCATGCCGGCGGTGGACGGCTTCGCGGCCGGGGCGGGCGCGTCAGGTGGCGCGCCGGCCGCATCCAAGCTGGCCAGCAGCTCCAGCGGAAAGGTCTCGCCGCTCGCGTAGCGCACGGTCCGCTCCCCGCGGAGCAACTCCACCCCTCCCGCGCCCAGCACGGCGGCGTGCCCTCGGCCGAAGTCCAGGACACAGGCGGTGTGCTCGTCAATCCCGAGGACGAGCGTTTCGTGCGGCAGTTGGCGGCGCATCGCGTCGAAGCGCGCCTGACCGAGAAAGCAGCGGCTGGTGTCGAGCTCGGCTCCGCCCTCCGAGTTGTTCCAGTGCGGCACAATGGCTAGCGGCGTGGCCAGCGGAGCCAGCACGTCCAGGCCGGGAATCCAGCGCGGCTCTTCGCCTACCTTGAAGATTTCGTAGACCGGGATGGCATAGGTTCCCATCGCGACGGCCGCCGCACTGGCGAAATAGAGCGTGGCACCGCGGCGATGCGCCGCGCGCAAAGCGGCCACAAACGGGGTATCCGCCAGCTGCCGAATCATGTACGACGGGCTGCCGGGTCCGGCGACCACACACCGCGCCGCCGCGATCGCCGCCAGCGCGGCCTCTCCCATGGGCGCGCCCAGGTCCTCGCGCCGCGCCCGTACCACGCCGGCTCGTGGCCGCAAGTCGCCCAGTCGCCCGGCGATGAACTCCACCAGTTTACCAGCCACACGGTCCGCGTTCGGCTGGAAACCGGCCGGTGTATCCAGCACGGCCAGTGTGCGCGGTTCCGCCAGCTCACGCAGCAGCATGCCCAGCACCCGCCGCCCCGTCGCCGCGGCCTCGCCTGATCCCAGGATGGCCACCGTGCCGGGGACCGGCTCCGCCTTTGTCCACGCCACCGCGCGACTCCTTTCGGCCCCACGATCTCCGGCCGTGCCGTGATCGCGCCATGATCCATGATACCTCGCGCCATCGTCGCTCTGATGGGAAGCCAGCCGCACGCCGCACGCGGACATCTGCTGGAGCGGCCATAGGCTGGATACGAGTGACGACTACACGTGTAGCCGTCTGGTCGGCCCCGCTGTGCCCTCCGTCCGTCCGGCGCTTGGCCAGGGCGTGGCCAGCGCGTGACTTGCGCGTGACTTGCGCGTGATCGGCGCACTGGCACGCATCCTGGTGATAGATGCCGTCATTCTGTGCCCACGCGCGTCACCTACGCGCCCATGCGGGGCCGGACGTAGGGATACCATGCGACTGCCGCCACGTCTTCACCCCTGGAACCTGACACCAGGCGACGCGCAAGCCGTTCAGCGCGAGCTCGCGCCGCGCGTGGAGCGCGCCGATCGCCTTGGCGCCGTTCGTCTTGTCGCCGGCGTCGACATCTCGACCAGCGCTCAGACCGACGTGGGACGCGCCGCCGTGGTGCTCATGACGTTTCCGGACCTGGAGGAGGTGGAAGTGGCGCACGCCGAGCGCACGCTCTCCATGCCCTACATTCCGGGACTGCTCTCCTTTCGCGAGATCCCTATCATCCTCGGTGCCATGGAGCGCCTGCGGCAGGCGCCCGACCTCCTGATGGTGGATGGTCAGGGCATCGCGCACCCGCGCCGACTGGGAATCGCCAGTCACCTGGGTCTGTGGATGGATCTTCCGGCCATCGGGTGCGCCAAATCCATCCTGCGCGGCAAGCACGAGCCGCTGCCCGACGAGGTCGGCGCGCGCGCCGAGATGCTGGACCGTGGCGAGATCGTCGGCATGGCGTTGCGCACCCGGCGGCATGCTAATCCCATTTACGTCTCGATCGGGCACCGTGTCAGCCTGGAGACCGCTGTGCGGTATGTGATCGCGTGCGGCCGCGGCTATCGCTTGCCCGAGCCGACGCGACTTGCGCACCTGCGTGCCGGCGCCCTGGCGCGCGATCACGCGCCCGAGTCCGCCACCCCGCTGGATGAGGGCGGCCAGGAGGGTGGCCAGCTCGCCATGCCCTGGGGATAAGGTCAGTGCCCCGGCGACATTGTGCCTGGGGCGGCCGCCGCGGTCGCGAAGGTCGCCGCTGGCGCCTTGGCATAGCGGCCGCGGCGAGCGTTGGCACGCACCGCCAGCACGTCGCGGGTCATGTGCCAGGCGTCGCGCACTGGGTGAATGCGGCTGTTCGGCGCGTAGTACCAGGCCACCGGGATCTCGACGATGCGCAGCCCCCGCGCTCGCGCCATATAGAGCAGCTCCACATCGAAGCCCCACCCGTCGATGGTCTGCGCGGCGACGAAGTCGCGAGCCAGTTCACCGCGCAGGCACTTGAACCCACATTGCGAGTCCTGAATCCCCGGCAGGACCAGGCGGCGCACCAGCGTATTGAAGACCCGGCCCATCAGGTGGCGATAGAGCGGCTCGCCGTAGCGCCGCGCTCCGGGCGCCTCACGCGAGGCGATGGCGATGTCGTAGGCATCCTCTCGCGCGCCCGGCAGGAACTGCTCCAGATCCGCGATCGGCATCGAGAGATCGGCATCGCAGAGGAAGACGTAGCGCCCCCGCGCCGCCAGCATCCCTTCCTTGACGGCGCGCCCCTTGCCGCCGTGCGCGATGCTCAGCGCCACGAGCATGGGCCAGGTTGCCGCGCGTGCCCGGATGACCTCGCCGGTCGCGTCCTCGCTGCCGTCATTCACCACAATCACCTCGGCGGCGAAGCTCCGCGCGCCGAAATACCCCTCCAGCGCGTCGAAGGTCGCCGGCAGCCGGCTCGCCTCATTGTAGGCGGGAATGACCACCGAGAGGAAAGGTGGTGCCGGGGGCTCGGGCATTATGGTCATCCTCCGGGTCAGTTGGCCATTGCCCCCGGCGAGTGCGGGCAGATCCCGGGACGGTCAGGCGTGGTCTCGGTCCATTGTATCATTCGGGTGCGCGCGGCCAGGACCAGTCCGCCGGGGTCATCGTCGCCAATTGTGCTCGGTGGTCCCGCGGCGTCCATCACCCGGCCACCGCGCCGGGCGAAACCGGGCGGCACCCATACTGGCCTTGAATCGAGGATGAGCATGGAGTTGCGGTTGCTCGGCGTCGCGCGGGTGGACGCGTTGCTGGCGGGTGTGGTGGAGCGCTGTGAGGCGGCGTTCCCCGCGCGCATACGTGGCTATTACGTGGAAGGCAGCTACGCCAGCGCGAGTGGTGTCGCGACCAGCGATGTGGACATTGTGATCATCGTCAAAGACCGCTTCGCCGCAACGGACGAGCGCGAGCGTATCGCGGCGATCTGCGCGGAGTACGCGGCCGCGAGCGCCCTCGAGCTCGACGTCACCATCGAGGACGAAGCGGCGATAGCTGGCCGCGCCACGCCCGACTTCAAGCTTGGCGCCTGGCTCATCTACGGCGAGGACATTCGCGATCAGCTAGTGCTCACGCCCATAGATGTCTGGACTCGCGACCGCATGCACACCTCCTACTGGCGCTTCATCAACCTGTTTGGCCGCCACACGCCAGTCGATCTCCCGCTTGCGTATCCCGATCCCGGTGCCGAGTTCCTCGGCTATACCCAGCGCCAGGTGCGCCGCGCTGACGGAGCCCTCGCCGACAGCACACGGGACCTGATCCGCGCTGTAGGGTGGGCGGCCACTGGACTCATCGCGCTCACGGCCGGCGAGTATGTGGCGAGCAAGCGTGAATGTCACGTCGTCTATGCCCGTGCCGTCGGCGATGAGTGGTCCACGCTCCTGCGCGATATCTACGAGTGCTGCCGCGGCGAGTGGATGTATCTGATCCCGGAAGCCGCCGCTGACCGCCAGCGGCTCCGCGCCATTTGCGCCCGCACCCTCGGATTCGAGAACGACTTCATGACGGTCTATCGTGAGTACGTCGTGCGGGAATTGCGCCAGCCGGAGGAAGTCGCCGTGCTCGCCGTGCTCAACGTGCTGGCCGAAGTGCCGCTGCGCGACACGGTCGTGTCGGCCGCCCTGGACGACCTGGCCCGAGACGCCGCGTCCGCGGCCGTGCGCGAATGCGCCCGCACGGCGCTGCGCCAGATACGTGAGCGGTAATCCTCTCCCCAAGCACACCAGTGCAAGCACACTGACGCTGGAAACAGACCGATGCCGGCGACAAACGTTAAGCGTGTCGCCGGCATCGTGCGAAGGTCGCTCGGGGCGCGCTTGCGCTCATCCGCGCCCGTCGTTAGGTTGCTTCCGTCACCTCGTTGGTGGCACCATCTGCGTGGTTGGCGGTGGGCTCGACTGCCCCGCGCCTGGCGGGACTGGCGAGAACGTCCCACTGCAGCTGCCCGTCATCTGTTGGCCGTTCATGGTCACCGTGCACGGTACGCTCTGGATCGAGCTTGCGGTTGACCCACCGGATCCACCACCCGTCGCGGGCGTCGGCGGCGTCGTGCCGCCACCAGTGGAGCCGCCGCCTGTCCCTGTTGGTGCGGGCATGGAGCCGGTCGCCAGCTGACGGAACAGGGAGAAGCCAGCTTTCAACGTCATGTCGTTGTGCTGGACCAGTCCCCAGAACGCCGCGCTGTGGATTGTCGGACCGCAGCAGAGCATGCTGTAGTCGTCGCGGATGTTGTACCAGATGGCCACGGCGATGGGGGAGTTCGAGGTCATGACATTGCGCATCAGC
>JANWHL010000012.1 GCA_025450405.1 Ktedonobacterales bacterium | reverse complement strand
GCCTCCCAGCACGACACGCGCGGCGTGGTGCGAGGCGGCCAGGTGGAGCGCCTCGGTATCCACCAGCGTGCCGTCCAGGTCGAAGACCACCGCGCCGAACGGCCGCCGTCCCTTCTCACCCACTGCCTTCTCACCCACTGGCCCCTCGCCCACGATCCGCTCCTCCGCGAGCCGCGCCCGCTACGGCTCTTCCTCCAGCCAGCCCCGGCGCGCTCTAGCCCACCTCGGTCGGCGCCAGTGGCCGCGCGCCATTCGCCCCGGGCGCGGTCTCCGTCAGCGTGTCCGCCGCCGACACGCCCTCCGCGCTCCCCACGACCGCGACATCCGCCCCATCGGGGGTGGCACCGTCGTCGGGGACATCGTCGTCGGAGGCGGTGCCGTCGAGCACCGCGCGCAGCAACCCGTGCCGGTCCCGCAGCGGCTGGCCGGACGTGCCGTGGCGCCGCATCACCAGCTCGGCGGCGATGCTGAGCGCGATCTCATCGGGCGTCTCGGCGCCGAGGTCCAGCCCAATCGGCGCGTGGACCCGTTCGAGGTCGGCCGCGGCCACGCCGGCTCGCAAGAGATGGCGGAAGATTGCGCGGACTTTGCTGGCGCTGCCGATCATCCCGACGTAGGCGGCGGGGCCTTCCAGCGCCGCCCGGAGCACCTCCTGGTCGGTGCGGTGGCCGCGGGTGACCACCACAATCCAGGTCATGGGATCGGGATGCCGGGCGCGCAGCAGGTCCGGCATATCGCCCAGCGCCACCTCCGCCCCCGCCGGCGGCGAGGTCCCGTGCGTCAGCTCGGAGCGGTCGTCCAGCAGCGCGACACGCCAGCCCAGCGGCGCCGCCAGCCGCGCCAACGCCTGGCCTACGTAGCCCGCGCCGGCGATGAGCAACCGTGGCTCGGGCCGCAGCGCCTCGACGAACACCCGCAGCGTGGCTCCACAACTCCCAACGCTCTCGCCGCCTTCGGGGTCCAGATAGTAGTCCTTCAGCTCCGCCTGGCCGGTCGTGATCGCGTCCAGGGCGTCGCGGCGCGCGCGCTCGTCGGTGGTGGCGCCGCCGAGCGTGCCCACCAACCCGCCATCCGCCCGTACCAGCAGCCGCGTCCCCGGCGCGCATGGTGCGGCTCCGCTCACCTTGACGACGGTGACGAGCGCCACCCGCTCGCCGTGGGCCAGCGCCGCCTGAATCTCCTGGAACATCACATGCTCCTTGGTTACGCCGGGCGTGTTCCGGCCGGCCCGCGCCCCCTGGGACCGGGACCGGCGCGCGGATGTGCGCCCCAGCCCCCTGATGGTAGCACGCGCACGGGTTACGCCGCCGCGACGGCATGATCGGCATCGACGGCGTGACCGCGGGATCAATGGGACGCCGCCGTCGTCGCGCGCTTCGGTCCGCTCGTGCGTTATAGTAGTGGGACGTCGCCACATGGGGACGTCGGATGGCATGCGCCCGGCGGGATGATCCGCGCCGGCGGAAGGATGGGGCGGAGGGCGAGCGGTGGGATACCGAGCACACGCGGCACCTGGGGCTCACGGGATGATGACGCGACTGCAAAGGATGGCGGCGGGGACGTGGGCCCGGCGGTTGCTGGCGGGCGCTGGCGGCGCGCTGCTGCTCACGCTGGCGCTGGCGGCGTGTGACCTTGGCGGCAACGCCGCGAGCGGACCCAGCGCCACACTGACGCTGGCCCAGGTCCCCTGGTGCGACGGGCCCTCCATTCATTTCCAGGACGATGGCAAACTCCAGCAGCCCGACATCACCGATTGGCAGGCGGTCAAGGGGCAGCTTGGCTTCACGCCGTATCTGCCGGCCACGCTCCCGCGCGGCACGTGTCTGGCTCTCGCCGGCGGGACGATCCATGACCCGGTCCTCGGGGCCCAGTTCCGCATCACCTACGTGCTACCGGGGTCGGCGCCGCTCAGCTTTTCCGAGGCGCCACAACACGCCGCCTCGGCCGGCGGTCTCGGCACCAAGTTGCAGTGCAGTCAGGCGATCCAGCCTCGCGGCGGCGCACAGGGCGGCACTCCCATCGCGGGCGCCACGCCGAGCCCAACCGCGGCCGTGGTGACCGTGTGCCTGGGGGCGCAGGGACGGACGAGCATCACCATCGCCGCCGCGTCGTCCAGCGACACCCTCATCCGCATGTTCAACGCCCTGCAACCAGCGACGGTCTGGTTGCCGACCTCGACAACCCCAAGCTCCACAGCCACCAAGGGCGCCTGAGGACGCGCGGGCAGCCACCCCAACCCGGTGCGGGGCAGGGCGCCGCGACGCGCGCTAGATGGCGAGCATGCGCAGATAGAGCCCAGTGATGACCGCGACGCCGACGCCCACCACCACCACCGGCTCGATCCAGCTGCCGGACCGGAAGCGCCACGAGCGCCAGGGCGGGAAGCCGAAGCGGATGTGCGATGGCCAGAGCCAGGGCACCCCGCCGATGGTCAGACTGTCGGCGACGAGATGGAGCAGATAGCCCACCAGCAGGGCGACGAGCGCGACATTGGCGGCGAGCCGCTCCGCCGTGAGCGGCCACCCCACCTGGCGCAGCCCGAACGCCACGCCCTCTTGCGCTGCCCAGACCAGCACGCCGGTCAGCGCCAGACCCACCACGCTGTGGAAGAGTCGCCGGTGGCCGGCGTGCTTCTGAATCTCCTTGCTGACGATCCCCAGGTGCCTGCCGAGCGTGCTGCGCGCATTGTCGATGTCGGGTACCAGCGCACCCAGCGCCGCAACTCCATAGAAGATGACTTTGAGCGCCACCGCGTCCGGTGTCACGGGCGCGCCCGTGCCAATCAGCGACGGTCCGGAGAGGTGGAACGCGCTATCGAGCACGACCGCGCCCGCCAGACCAAAGACCACATGCGATGGTCCCTCCACGCGCCCACATCCCTTCCAACTTGTGAGGCGGGCCGCGGTCTCGCGGCCATCGGTCTCGCGGCCATCGGTCTCGCGGCCATCATAGCGAATTGGCCGCTAGTGGCCGACCGCGCGCAGCAGCCGGCGCGCCTCGTCGATCAGCTCCTCGATCACTTCAGATAGCATGAGATTCCTCCTGAGAAGATCCCAGACGTTGGTGTCGGGAAACCGCAAAGCCCCGAAGCCCGCCAGCATGCTGATCAGATCCGCCTGGTTGAGCGCGTCCAGGTCGGGCAGCTCCAGGACCTTGCCGGCCAGCTCGGGCAGCTGCTCAGGGGCCGCGCCGCGCATCAACGGCATGAGCGGCAACAACGCCCCCAGTTCGCCCTCCAGGATCGGGCGAGCGCCCCCCGCCCGCCATACGTCTCCCCTCCCCAGGTATCGTGTCCCCAGTATAGCATGCCGCCGGAGGAGCGGCCTGGCTAACCCGGACACACGCTGTAAATGCCCGCAGCTATTCCGGCACCGCGACGCGGATCTCGTCGCCCACCACGCGCACCTCATACGTGGCCAGGTCGGTGCGGGCCGGCCCGCGCAGTACACACCCCGTACGCACATTGAACTGGGCCATATGCCAGGGACAGGTGAGAACGGAACCTTCCAGCTCGCCCTGCGCCAGTGGACCTCCAAGATGCGGGCAGGTGGCCGCGACAGCGTAGAAGCGGCCATCCACGTTGGCGAGGCAGATCGCATGGCCGGTGAGACGCGCCCCTAGCAGCTCACCGGGCGCCAGGTCATCCACACGTGCGACCGTCACGAAACGCGCCGGCTTCGCACCGGCGACAAACTCGGCCATGTATGGCCTCCACGGCCTTCGCCACCACTGGCGGCTCCCCGGCCGCCCTGGCCGTCCACATGCAACCGCGCGTAGTCGGGCGCGGCATCCCAGGCGCGGCGTCCAGAGATGATGGAACTCGCCCTATGGCGATATCGTCCCTCCCAGCGAGTATAGCACGCGAGGGAACGGCCCGCGTTGAGTACTTGACACACCGCAATCCGTGCGCGTAGACTGGAAGCGGTCCATGACGACGGGGAACAGTACGGC
This sequence comes from Ktedonobacterales bacterium, assembly GCA_025450405.1. Classification (GTDB taxonomy): domain Bacteria; phylum Chloroflexota; class Ktedonobacteria; order Ktedonobacterales; family JADMIN01; genus JANWHL01. The sequence continues at coordinate 3,697 of JANWHL010000012.1, read as the reverse complement.
GCCGCCCGCCCCCAGCGAGCCGGGAATGGTGAGAGTCCGGCGGATCGCGGCGCGCCCGAACAGGCCCCAGAGTGGCCGGCCCAAGAACGTCCGCGCGCCCACGAACGGCAGTGCGGGCAAGTAGGCCGGACGGTGGTCGCCGCGCCAAAAACGACCAGTAAGAGCGGCCGCGTGCCCCAAATGGCCGGGTGCGCGGCAACGAGGGTGGCACCGCGGGGTTTCCCGTCGCGCCGGCTTCGCCCACGCAGTGCGCAGTGGCGAGTCCGGCATCGATTGGCCCCGTCCCTTCAGGCGAGCGCGCGTGGCGCGCGCGTCGGGGACGGGGCCATTGTGTTGCGCGGTTAGGCACCGTGTGGGACGCGAGCGCGTGTTCCACACGGCCAGCGAGGACCACGCGACGCGACGGCCGCCTCGTCCCTCCACGCCGTTTCAGGCGGCGCGGCGCCCTCGTTGGTCGCGCGCGCCGGCATTCGAGGCGCGCGGACCGCCGGCCGCGCCCGGGCGCCTCGCGAGGAGGAACACCCGTGGCCGAGCATCGCTCCATTACTCCAGACAGCCCTGGGACATCGATCCGCGTCCGCATGGCCCCCAGCCCGACCGGCGACGCGCACATCGGCACCGCCCGCACAACGCTGTTCAACTATCTCTTCGCCCGTCATTACGGAGGCGCGTTCATCCTCCGGCTGGACGATACCGACCGCCGCCGCGAGAAACCCGGCGCCGCGGATGCGCTCTACCGCGACCTGCGCCGCCTCGGGCTCGATTGGGACGAGGGCCCGGACATCGGGGGGCCTAGCGGCCCATACGTCCAATCCGTGCGCACATCCATCTACGGCGAGTACCTCGATCGTCTGCTGGCCAGTGGCCCTGCGTATCGCTGCTACTGCGAGTCCGCACGGCTGGCCCCGCTCAAGGCCGATCAGGTCGCTCGCGGCGAGCCGCCCCGTTACGACCGTCGCTGCCTGGCGCGCGCCGAGCGCGAGCGTGCCGGGCGCGAGCGTGCCGGGCTCGATCACGCCGGCACCCCCTACGTCGTCCGCCTGTGCCTGCCGGCCGAGTCGGGCGCCTACCATGACCTCGTCTATGGCGACCGGCGCTACGACCTGCGCCACGCCGACGATCCGATCCTCACGCGCTCGGATGGCTCGCTCCTCTACGACCTCGCCAGCGTGGTGGACGACCACCTGATGGCGATCACGCACGTCCTGCGCGGCGATGGCTGGCTCTCGACGACGCCGATCCACATCGCCCTCTTCCATGCCCTGGGGTGGGAGCCGCCAGTGTTTGGCCACCTGCCGCAGATCGTGGGGCAAGACCGGCGCAAGCTCGCCAAGCGCGACGGGTCCGCCGCGCTCGGTGGCCTGCTGCGCGCCGGCTACCTGCCCGAGGCGCTGGTCAATTTCCTGGCGCTGCTGGGGTGGTCGCCACCAGACGGAGACGAGGTGCTGACGCTCTCCGAGCTGGTGGCCCGCTTCGATCTCAGGCGGGTGCAGCGGAGTCCCGCGCTTTTCGACACCACGAAGCTAGATTGGTTGAACGGCGTCTACACCCGGCGCCTCGCTCCCGCCGACCTCGCCACGCGCTGCCTGCCCTACCTGCGCACAGCGGGTCTCCTCGACGGCACTTCCGCGAACCCCGATGTGAGCCACGCCGAGAACGCCGCCGCTGGCGACGTGGATGCGCCGGACGTGCCGGACGTGCGACTGGAGCGGGCGGTGGCGCTCAGCCAGGACCGTCTGCGCCGGCTGGACGAGGCCCCTGACCTTCTGGGCTTCTTCCTGCGCGCGCCCGACCTCGACCGCGAGCTTCTCCTGGAGCGCGGTCCCGCGGCCCCCGAGGCGGCCGCCCTGCTGGCGGCGGCGCGCGCGGCGCTGACTGAGGCCGCGGACTTCACCGCGCCAACCCTTGAGACGATGCTGCGCGAGCTGGCCGCCACTCACGGCTATTCGACCAGTCAGCTGTTCTGGCTGGTGCGCGTCGCCGTTACCGGACGCCGTGCCGCCCCGCCACTCTTCGACGTGCTGGCGGCGCTCGGTCGCGAAAACGTACTGGCGCGGCTGGACCGCGCCGCCGAGGCGCCGGGTGTCGCGTCCTGACGTGCGTGTCCTGACGTGCGTGTCCTGACGTGCGTGTCCTGACGTGCGTGTCCACCGGTCCGGCGTTGTGCCGGGCCGGCGGGCCATCCATATACTGGGCTGGCGCGGGATGAGACAAGCCCGCGCGGCACGACTAGCCCGGCTGCTGGACCGCTGACGCCGGCGTGGGCGCGGTGGTCTCCCGCCCCGTTCGGTCACGCAGCGCGAAGATGATCCAGATGGCGATCAGCCCGAAGACGCCCACGATCGCTTCGGCGATGAGGTCCGTGCGCAGCCCCGCGCCCAGGAGCTGGGGCACCACGCTCGTGACACCGTCCACGACGACATGCGCGAGGATCGCCAGCCAGAGCCAGCCAATGTTCCCCCGGCGGAACACCTGGAGCACGATCACCGACAGCGCGATCTGCACGGGAAGGGTCCAGAGCCGTTCCCACGCCCCAAGTAGCGGGACCCAGCCAGGCAACGCGGCGACCGCCCGCAACTGGTCGACGACCCGCGGGCGCTGCGCGGCGGGGACGAGGTCCAGCCCGACACTGGAGAGTATCAACAAATTGGTCAGCGAGAGGATGGCCAGGCCCGCAACCAGGACCATGGATTCCAGCCCACCATGGCCCAGACCGTACATCACAGCCTTGTTCTAGATCTTCTCCTCGCGGCCCAGCAGCCAGCGGTAGCCGATGTACCGGCCCACCTCCTCGAAGAGCGCCGCCGTCAGCACGAGGATCGCGAGCCAGGTCCAGCGGAGCGGCGCCGACGCCTTGAGCTGCGGCGCGAGCACACCCCCGAGGACCGTGACGACTGGCAAGCGGCTGATGACCTGAAAGAGGAAGAATATCAAAGCGCCATACCCAAAGTAGCGCCAGCTCACGCCAAGCCGACGGTACGCCACCACGGCCAGCGCCAGGGGATAGAGGATCATAACGAGGATGGCCGCCACCGCGGCGACGAGATAGCCAGTCCCGAGATGAAACGTCGTCGTCATTGGTTGTCTCCTCCGCGCGTGATGCGGAGCCGATCAGTGCGCCCAGGTCGCCAACACGCCCACCACCACCAGGGCCATGGGCACCGCCAGAATGCCAAGCAGTACCAGCCAGCTGAGCGGATTCCCCAGATTGATCGTGTAGCCTACGCCGAAGCGCCGCTCCACGAACAGCGACGGGTCCTGACGATGAACGTAGAAGATCCCCAGCTTCCAGTGGCGGTCATTCATTCGGTCGGTCGCGGAGAGTGGCGGCGCCGAGGCCCGCGCACGGACAATGCGGACCGTCATCACGAAAGTGCCCACCAGAATGACCACCACGAGGAGCAGCGGAAGATAGAGCGCTGCGCCCGGCGCGAGGTGAGGATGTGGTGCGATGGCCGCCGCCGTGATGCCGACCGCCAGGATCCCCTCCACCGCCAGTACACCAACCTTGATCGCGTAGACGAAGCGGAGCAAGACGCGCCGCACAGATGCCTCGGAGGCGCCCGGCAGCGCGCGAGAGCCGGCGGTGAGGAAAGCGAGACCGGCGAGCAGGGCCTCGAGCCCGATCTGCATCCAGACGAGCAGGAAATAGCTTCCGACGGTCTTGGGGCTGTAGGTGTCCGGCGCGCCGGACAGG
>JANWHL010000011.1 GCA_025450405.1 Ktedonobacterales bacterium | reverse complement strand
GTCATCGGCGTCGCCCCAGTTGGCGCCCGAGCCACGCTGGCCGGGTACCTGTGTCCGGCCGCCCCAGCCCGCGCCGGAGGCACCGCGGCCGCCCTGGCCCTGCCGGGAGCGGGCCTGCCAATCGCGTAAGGACGAGCGGCCGGCGGGATGCGCGCCGCAATTCGGGCAGGGTCCGCTCAACGGGCGTGGGGCGCCACACCGGTCGCACTCCATGGACTTGTTCTCCTCGCGGGTGGGTGGCGCTCGCGGCCGGTCCGCTGGTCCGCGTGCCGTGTCGATCGGCCGGTCGGACGAGGGCACGCAGGCGCAGGATACAATGCTGGGCAGGCATGGTCAAGGACGGTGGGGCATCAAGTAGGAGCAATGGGGGGGCAGTGGCCAATGAGGCGGCGTTGAGGGCCGGGGAGCGAGGTCTGGTGGGGAGTGTTGCGTGTTGGCCAGCGGCAAGGGCCACAGCCGGGAGACGCACGGGAGGATCGGTGTGACGTATTCCGCCCAGGATTGGCTGGATCTACAGGCGATCGAGCGGCTGGCGCAGCACATCCCTTTCGAGGCGGATCTCAGGACGAAAGCGGAATTGATTGAGATGCTGCGCGGGGTAGTGCTCCGTGCGGGACGGCGGTTGGATCGGGACGCGTTCGGCTTCGAGGCGCGCCAGGAACTGATCCGACTGGGTCTGTGGGATCGCCTGGGCGGTGCGGGGTAGAACCGCTGGGCCTCGGGACTACTTCGCCTTGCCGCCCTTGCGCGACTCGCCAAAATGGGACAAGCGCTGGTGCAGGAAGAGGTAGATGGCGACGAGCACAACGAGTATGACGACGGCCGGGATCGTGTAGCGCTCGATGAAATCGAGCGCGACGAGGTAGTTGGCGCCGAGCACGACGCCGATAGTGACCATGACGGTGCACCAGACCAGCGATCCCAGCAGGGTGGCGATCAGAAAGCCGCGAATGGGCAGGCGGAGCATGCCGGCGGGAAATGACGAGATCGTGCGGACGAACGGTGTCACACGCGAAATGCCAATGGCCACGGCACCCGCCCGGCCAAACCAGCGCTCCACCGCGTCGAGGCGTTCGGTGTCGAGGCGGATGTAGTGGCCAAAGCGCAGGACGGCGGCCCGGCCGCCGCGCTTGCCGATCTCGTAGGCGCCGGTGGCGCCGAGCGTGCTGCCGACCGCGGCGATCGCCACCAGGGCGACCGGCGAGACGATGTGATGGGCGGCGAGGGAGCCGGTAAAGAGCAGGACCAGCTCGTTGGGGAGCGGCAGGCCGCAACTTTCGAGGGCGAGCCAGGCGAAGACGAACGCGTAGATCGCCAGCGGAGGCACGGTGGTCATGGTCTGGAGAAAATGCTGGACGACGATGGTCACCGCTGTGCCTCCCACTCCACTGAGTCCATGTCCGCGGTCCATGACGGGGTTTGTCGCGTGACGGTCATCACGGAGCATCCGGCGTGCCGGACCGGCCTCGCGCTCCGCGTGCAGTGTACCAGATGGGTCCGCGATCTGTCGTCCGCCGGGGCCCGGGTGGGTGGCCCGCGAACTCCACCAACGCGGTGGACATGCGCGGGGCGCGCGTGGCATGCTTGGCGCGGCTGTGGCGCGTGCGCATGCGTGGCACGTTCACACGCTCCGCTCCCGCGCGCGATCTTCACAATACGCGCGCAAGATTACGCGCGGCGCCCGGCGGAGCGTTGGAACGGAATGTTGGAACTGATGGCGGTGCGGCGGGAAGGCTGGAATTCGGCACCTCAGCACTCAGGAGCCCAGGATCACGAACGGAAAGGACGCGGACATGCCCGCGACGAAGCATGCCCTATCCCGGTCGGCCCCCGACGTGCGCGCGGTGGTCGCCGCCCGGCGCGCGGGGTTGGTGGATCTGCGCCGCGGGTTCCATATGCGGCCGGAGCTTTCGCTGGAGGAGCACGAGACAGCGGCGGCCATCGCGAAGCATCTGCGCGGGATCGGGCTGGAGGTCCGCGAGGGCGTGGGCGGAATGGGCGTGGTCGGGCTGCTGCGTGGCGCGCGGCCGGGGCGGACGCTGATGATCCGCGCGGACATCGACGCGCTGCCGGTGCATGAACTGAACGCCGTGGACTACGCGTCGCGCGCGCCGGGGAAGATGCACGCCTGCGGGCATGACGGGCACATGGCCATCGCGCTGACGGTGGCGGAGATCCTGGCGGACTGGCGCGACCGGCTGGCGGGGAACGTGAAGTTCGTTTTCCAGCCGGCGGAGGAGCGCGCATGTGGGGCGGAGCCGATGGTGGCGGCGGGGGCGCTGCGTGATCCGGATGTGGACGCGGCCATCGGGCTGCACCTCTGGAGTCCGCTCCACGTGGGCGAGGTGGCGGCGCAGCCGGGGCCGTTCTGGGCCAGCGCCGACATGTTCACGCTGCGGGTGCGGGGGAAGGGTGGCCACGGGGCCATGCCGCAGACGACGGTGGACCCGATCCTGGCGGCGGCGCAGATCGTCGTGGCGGCGCAAACGCTGGTGAGTCGCGAGACCTCGCCATTCGACCCGGCGGTGGTCACGTTCGGCGCGATCCACGGGGGCACGGCCAGCAATGTGGTGGCCGACGAGGTGGAGCTGCGCGGGACGTTGCGGGCGTTCACGCCAGCGGTGCGCGATCGGTTGGTGCGCCGGCTGGGCGAACTGGCCAACGGGGTGGCGGGGGCATTGCGCGCCGAGGCCGAGCTGACGCGCGGCGAGGGCTGCATCGCGTGTGTGAATGATGTGGCGATCACGGAGCTCGTTTTGCGGGCGGCCACCGCCACGGTGGGCAAGGACCACATCAGCCAGGGCGATACGCGACTTTCGGCGAGTGATGATATGGCGGTCTTTCTCCAGGCGGTGCCGGGCTGCTACTTCCTGGTCGGCGCGGGCAATCCGGAGCGTGGGATTGACGCGCCGCACCACAATGCGCGGTTCGACATCGCTGAGGACGCGCTGCCAATTGGGGTCGAGATCATGACCCGAGCGGCCCTCGAGTATCTGGGGCGGTAGAGCACGTCATGCCCAGCCCCGCTGGGCGCGGAATCGTGCGCGCTCCTCCTCGCGCATGCGGCGCCGGGACGATGCCGCGACGGTTGGCATCCAGTCCGACAGGCATGGCCCGATTGCGCCGGGCGGCCCAGCCGTGGTAGGATTGCGGCGGCGCGCTGGTGTGTGCGGCGGCGAATGTGGGCGAAGCGGCGGATGCGCGCCGCGGCGAGGGTCAGAGCGGGCGGCGATGCGGGTTTACTCGGGGTTGGCGGAGGTCCCGGCGGGGACGCCCGCGGTGCTCACCATCGGCTTTTTCGACGGCCCACACCGTGGGCACCTGGCGATCATCCACCGCGTGCGCGCACTGGCGAACGAGCTGCGAATCGCGGCGGGTTTGGTGACGTTCTGGCCCTATCCCGCCGTGGTGCTCCGACCAGAAGAGCCGGTGCGCCTGCTGGCCACGCTGGACGAGAAGCTGGACCTGCTGCGGACGCTCGGCGAACTCGACTTCGTCGTCGTGATGCCGTTCACAACCGCGCTGGCGGGGCTGGGGCCGGACGCGTACTTGGGCCAACTGCGCGAGCGGATTACGCTGCGGGGACTGGTGGAGGGCGCGGATTTTCGGTTCGGACGGGACCGCGCGGGCGACGTGGCGTGGCTCCGGCGCGCGGGCGCGGCGGCCGGATTTGTGGTGGAGGCCCTGGAGGTGGAGGCGGGCGGCGAGCGCATCAGCAGCACGCGGGTGCGGAGCCTGGTGGCGGCGGGGGCGGTGGCCGAGGCGGCGGACCTGCTGGGCCGGCCCTACACGCTGGCGGGCACGGTGATACATGGCGACGCGCGCGGGCGCACGCTGGGGTTCCCGACCGCGAACCTGCGGCTGGACCCTATCCGTTTGCTCCCGGGCAACGGCATTTACGCGGTGCGCGCGGGCCTACCAGGCGAGCCCGTGGCCGCGCGGCCGTCGGTGGCGAGTGTGGGGGTGCGGCCCACCATTGCGGAGGGCGGCGCGCGTTTGGTGGAGGTGCACCTGCTGGACGCCGATCTGGACCTGTATGGGCAACGCCTGGAGGCGGCGTTCGTGGCCTGGCTGCGTGACGAGCGGCGCTTCCCGGACCTGGAGACGCTGACCGCGCGGATGAAAGTGGATGCGGCGGAGGCACGCGCGCTCCTAGGCTCGGAGGAGTCGGGCTAAGGAGGGGAGCTCGGCGGCGAATCGGGCGCGCGGCGTGGTACAGTGCGATGAGACACGCGGTAGCGAGTGTGCGGAGAGACGGGCCAGAGGGCCAAGCGGGCGGGCCTGGGCTGGGTTTCGCGTGAGGGCAAACGCGGGCGGCGAACGGTGAGGGCGCCGGAAGGGACGGACCATGAACGTGCTGGAGCGATTCGAAGCGGCGGTGCAGGGCATCGTCGAGGGTCCCTTCGGCCGCATCTTTCGCGCGCGCCTGCAACCCGTGGAGCTGGCGCGGCGGCTGGAACGCGCGATGGACCAGGGCCTCAGCGTGGTGGGTGGCCGGCGCATCGCTCCCAATGTCTACGATGTATATCTCAGCACGCGTGACGCCCAGCAATTTGGCGCGTACTCGCGGACATTGACCCAGACCCTGCAGGACAGTCTGATCGAGGCGGCGCGCACGCGCGGCTACATGCTGACGTCGCGGCCAATCATCTTCTTCCACACGGATGATCGCTTGATCACGGGCGAAATGCGGGTGGAGGCACGGCTGGCGGAGCCGCAGGCGGGGCTGGCGCGCGATGCCACGGGCATTGATGGGGATGGCGGCTTGGAAGGCGTGGACGCGACGCGCACGCTGGATCCGGCCGAGCAGCAGGCCCTGGCGCGGCAGGTGGCGGAAGCGCGCGACGCGCAAGACCGGATGCCGCAGGCGTGGCTCACGCTGCGTCTGCCGGATGGTGGGGGCCAGGTGTATCGGTTGGATCGTCCGGTGATTCACCTGGGGCGCCACAACACCAACGACATTATCGTGAACGATCGCAAGGCGTCGCGGTATCATGCGGAGATTCGCTATGAGCGCGGACAGTTTGTCCTGTATGATCTGGGAAGCCTGAATGGGCTGGCGGTCAACGGGCGCATCGTGCGCCAGCCGGTTGAACTCCATGAAGGCGATCACATGACTATCGGCACCCACGACTTCATTTTTCAACGGAGGTAGCCGCCAATGGACCTCGCGCACTTTTTGCTGATCCTGCGACTGGGCCTGGTGGCGATCCTGTATCTGGTCGTCCTCCAGGTAGTCGCCGTGGCCCGGCGCGATATGCGCCGGCTCGCGCGAACGCCCGTGGGCGGCGCGCGTGGCCGCCCCGTGGTCGGTCACCTGATCGTGATCGATAGCGGGTCCACACCGCTGCTGCCGGGGAGCCGGCTGGACCTCGAGGCGGTCACCACGTTGGGGCGAGCGCCGACCAACAGTATTGTGCTGGAGAGTACGTTTGTCTCGACGGAGCATACGCGCATCGTCTTCCGCGACCGTTCGCTCTGGGTGGAAGACCTTGGGAGCCGGAACGGGACCAGTGTCAACCAGCAGCCGGTGGCCCAACCAGTGGCTGTCCGTCCAGGCGATGTCTTGCAGGTCGGCGACGTCCGGTTCAAGTTCGCCGTCTGAGAGAGGACCCCACGGATGATCACACGGCGTGGCTACCGCTGGACCGAGATGTACTTGCTCCTGCTGCCGGCGGCGTTTCTCGTGCTCGGTGTCACGCAGCTCCTGTTGATCAGGACGGGACACCAGGTGGTGACGCAGAAGAGCCTGCCGACGCTGGATGCGCTCGGGCCCGCTCTGGGCCTGATCGCGGCGTTCGCGGGCGCGCATGTGCTGCTGTGCATCATCGCCCCCGAGGCGGACCAGACGATCTTGCCGATCGTGGGGATGCTCAGCACCATTGGGGTGCTGATGGCCCTACGGCTGGGGCCGGACCTTGGCGCGCCCGAGCTGGGCACGAAGCAGTTGCTCTGGGTGGTGATCGGGCTAGCATTTTGTGTCCTGACCGTTTGGGGGACACGGAACCTGCGGTGGCTCCGTCTCTACAAATACACGTGGGCCGTGATTGGCATCGCGTTGGTGGCGGTCGCGCTCGTCCACGCGCACAACATCGACTTCAACAGCCCCAGTCGTGACGTGCTGGGCGTTGGTCCGGGCAACTTTCAGCCGTCGGAGCTGCTCAAGATCTGCCTGGTGGTCTTCTTTGCCGGATATCTCAGCGAGAACCGCGAGATGCTGGCGATCGGCGGCAAGAAGGTGGGGCGGTTTACGCTGCCACCGCCGAAACAACTTGGTCCGCTGGCGGTGATGCTGGGTCTCTCGCTGATCATTTTCGTTGGGCTGCGCGAGCTGGGCCTGGCAATGCTAGTATTCGGCCTCTTCCTCGCGATGCTCTACGTCGCGAGCGGGCGCTTCGACTTCGTCGTGGCCAGCCTGGGATTGTTCGCGGTTGGCGCGTTCATTTGCTATAACCTCTTCAGCTATGTGCGCGACCGCGTGGCGATTGTCAGCACGGCGTTCGATCCTGGTGTGGCGACCGACAAGGGCTATCAAATCGTCCAGGGTCTGATCGCCTTCGGTGTCGGTGGGGTGTTCGGTCAGGGGCTGGGGCTGGGCCACCCGACGTTTGTGCCCGCAATCAGCACGGACTATGTCGCCGCGGCGATCGGCGAGGAATTTGGCCTGGCCGGCCTGCTGGCCATCCTCGGGCTGTTTTTGCTGCTCATCTATCGCGGGATGCGCGTCGCGGTGCTGGCGCGCGACTCTTTCAACCAGTTGCTGGCATGCGGACTTACGGCGGTCTTTGCGCTGCAGACGCTCGTCATTTTGGCGGGGAATCTGAAGTTGATGCCGCTCACCGGCATTCCCCTGCCGTTCGTCGCCTATGGCGGCAGTTCGGTCATCGCCAACTTCATCATCGTCGGTCTGCTCATCCGCTTGTCGAAGGCTGACGCCTGACCGGACTAATGCTTGACGGGACCGAAGCCTGACCGCTGTCCGTACTGAGCGCTGTCCGGATTGGCATCTTCTCTGCACGGCCCGGGCGGAGGTGCGCTACAATTTGACGGATACGCGCGACAGGGCCGCGGCCGGGAGCCACCAGTCCCCACAGAGCCGCACCAGCCGGGCACAGTGGGGATGCGCCGAAGGCGGACGTGGTCAGAGCTGAAGGACGGCGAGTCGGTGGCAAGTGAGCACCAGGGATCGATGGCGACTGGGCACGACGCGCAGGGCAACGGGATGGGCAATCGCCTGGGCCCGTTCCTATGTTGGGCGGTCGTCTTCGCCGATATTGGCACCTCGGTCTATTATACGCCGGGCATCCTCTATGGCACAGTGGGACGCCTGGCGGGCTTCTTTGTTTTCCTGACGCTGATCGTGTTCATGCTGCTCACCTTGAAGTACGCCGAGGTCACGGCGCGCTTTCCGGAGGGCGGTGGCGTGGTCACCGTCTCCTCGCGCGCCATGAGCTCCTGGGCTGGCGCGCTGGGTGGCATGCTCATTCTGGTGGACTATTTCCTGACGGCGTCGATCAGCTCGCTCTCGGGCATCATCTACCTGCAGGTCATCATCCAGTCGATCAAGCCCTTCATACTGCCGCTGACGATCCTCGCGCTCGTCCTGCTCGGCCTGCTGAATCTCTGGGGCATCAAAGAGAGCGCGCGCGTGAGCGCCGTGGCCGCCACGGTCGCCTTCCTGGGCGATTTGCTGGTGTTGGGCGCCGTGTTCACCCATGTGCCGTTTGGGACCATCCTCAACGTCTTCCAGGAGGTCTTCACCAGCCGGCAGCTCACGGGTGTGACGCTGCTGACCGGTTATGCGGGGGCGTTCCTGGCGTTCAGTGGCCTGGAGAGCATCTCGCAGCTGGCGCCGGTGATGCGGGTGCCACGGAAGCGTGTCTCGGGGGTGGCGCTGCTGCTGGTCGTGCTGACGGTGGGCCTGACGAGCCCGCTCCTGACGGTTTTTTCGACGACGCTGCTCTGTCAAAACCACCTGGTCGAAGGGGGCTTGCTCACCTGCATCCACGGCGCGAACTCGGTCGATCCCAACCAGTTCATCTCGATTCTGGGCGCGGTCTTCGGCGGGACCTGGCTGGGGGGCGTGGTGGCCGTGAGCGCGGCGGCGCTGCTGGTGTTCGCGAGCAATACGGCCATCATTGGCGCGTATCACGTCTTTCTCGCGCTGACCCGGATGCGCTTCTTTCCTGAGATCGTCTCCGCGCACAACTCCTGGCGAGGCACGCCCACGTACGCCATCGTGCTGGCGACCGGCATCCCGATCCTGGTCCTGCTGGCGGTGCGGGGCGCGGTGAACCTCCTCGGCGATATGTACGCGTTCGGCCTGCTCGGCGCGTTCACCATGACCTGCCTGGGCCTCGACATTGTGCGTTGGCGCGAGCGCCACGGCGCGAGCCATATGGGGCCGACCCAACAGGAGGAGGAAGACGAAGAGCGGCGCCAGGACGCCTATGACCAGGAGCTGGCGGCCCAGCGCCCGGAGAGCCACGGACCGCGGAGCTATGTGGTCGAGTACGCCAGCATGGCACGCCAGCGCGCCGACGCGGAGATGGCCCGGCTGGCCGAGCCGGTGGCGCGCGCGCGGCAACGCCTTGCACCAGTGGTGGAGGCGCTCAGACCCGCGCGCGCGCGCGCCGCGCCCCTGCGCGCGTACTGGCGCGCGGTGTCGCCGGACATCGTGTATGGGCTGGGATTCGTCACCACGGCGCTGGTGGCGGTCGCGTGGGTGACCAATATTATCAACAAGCCGCTGGCCACGGAGTTCGGCGGTGGGGTCACCATCGCTGGCCTGACGATCGCGGCGGGTTACCACTGGTATCAGGCGCGCGTGGGCAAGCCCGTGGTGTTCCCGATGCACGCGCTGACGC
>JANWHL010000010.1 GCA_025450405.1 Ktedonobacterales bacterium | reverse complement strand
CGGGGGTTGGTGGATAGCCGGGATATGGTGGTGGATAGCCGGGATAAGGTGGTGGGTAGACGCCCGGCGCGCCCGGATAGTACGTCTCTTGATATGGCGGCGGCGCGACGTTGCCCCGGCCCGCCAGCGCGCCCAGCGCCCCAAGACCGGCGCCAAGACCCACGGCGATGAGGATGCCGATGATCAAGCTGACGAGAGAGATCACGATCAGGGTCCCGAGGGGGATATGGACCCGGGAGTTCGAGAGCGCGCCCAGGGCCGTGGCGAAGTAGACGCGTGGGCGTGTCAGAATGAGCACGGCGGATGCCGCGGCTGAGATCAGCGAGGCCGTGAGGCCGGCGAGCAGGCCCGCGATCGTCCCCGAACCGATGGTGTGCGTGACACGCGCGGTGAGCATGCCCGCCAGAAAGTAGGCGACGAGCCCGGCGAGCCCCACCAAAAAGCCGATGCCGGTGATGGCGCGCAAGCCGCCCAGCGGGACGAACAGCCGCGCGATGGTCAGCAGTGCGCTGAGGGCGCCGGCGACGGCGCCCAAGCCCAGACCCCAGCCAACCATCGGGTTGGCCCGTCGCGTTGAAGATTGCTGTGACATCCTTACACCCTCTCGTCTTGATCCTTAGAAGCATCCTTGGAGGAAGCTCCCCTGCGAGCAATCGCCCCAGGGCGCTGCCGGGGCGGCGCGGCGGACGGGCGCGGGTACGTGACGCGTGGCCGGAGCCCTCACACGGGATACGCGCCGGCCCCGCCTGGGGTTGGCGTCATTCGGGCGCCCCATCGTCAGGCGGAAGGGCATCGGGTGGAGCGATGCCCTCCTGGTACCTGGTGGAGTCCGGGTCCTCGGTGGTTTCAGGGGCAACCGCGAAGGGCGCGGGCATAGGGGCCACGTAGCGCGGCGCGGCCTCCGGCGGAGCCACGTACTCGCCGGCCGCCACGGGAAAGTTGGGCGGCGGCGCGGCATTGGGCACGTAACGCTGGGGGCCCTGAGCCAGCGGGCGGGGCGGGGGCGGCACGATTGGCGCTCCGTAGACCCCACCGGATACGCGATAGCCGCCGGAGATCGGCCCTGAATACCCACCTGGATACCCGGCCGCGGACGGCCCGAAAGGCGGCTGGCCCATCTGGCCTGTCGTCGCATAGCCGGGCGCATACCCGGGCGTCTGGCCAGGCACGGGGAATGCGGTCCCACCTGGGGGGCCGTAGGCGATCATCCCGGCCGCGGGGGGCATGGGGCCAGCGAACCCGGGACCATTGGGTGTGGCCATCCCCGGCGCAACCATCCCCGGCGCAACCATGCCGGGCGCCGCCGCGCCCGGCGACCCAAAGTGCGCGGCGGGACCAGCCGCCAGCATGCGTGCCAGACTCTGCTCCACCTGGCGCATGCCGATGCCCGCGCCCCAATTGCCCAACACGAGGGCGCAGCCGATCGTCAGCGGGAAGGCACACACCTGGGCCTGCACGGTGCCGCTCAAGAAGCCCGACATCCCGCCCGCCCCATTCGCTTGCAGGGCGGAGAGACCAAAGAGCATGGCCGAGCGCCCGGTGGCATTCGTCGCCAGCACTTGCATGCTCGCGTACGACACACAGCTCACGACGGCCGCCACGCCCGCGGTCAGGACGCCAGGCGCCATGCGGGCAGACGCGCGCGCGCCCGCGCGCCCCGCCGCCAGATAGATCGGCAGGGTGAGCGCGAACGCCACGAAGCAGGTGCCATAGAACGCGTACGGAATAGCGGCAATGCGCGGATCGGCCACGGGCACCGGGCATGATGACGCGTCATTGCCGAGCTGGAGGCACTGGTCGTAGGTCTGTACGCCCGCCACCAAACGGTCCACCGCCGCCGCGTTGGCATTGACCACCAGCACGCTGATGGCGGTCTGGCCGAGATTGAGCGCGGCCGCCAGCAGCCCGAAGAGCGTGCCCCATTTGAGCGCGACCGCGGTGCCGCTCACCTCGCCCACGGGCGCGAAGTAGGTCGGTGGGGCGCCAGGAATGAAGTGCGGCGGTGCGCCGGCCATGCCGGCGGGCGGCGGCTGGTCGTCCATCGTGGCGCCTCCTTGAAGGCGGTCGGCCGCCAGACGTTCGCGGCGGCCACCCGCGTCGGAGAACCGCGGTTACCTGGCAAATCACCAGGCAAGTCACACGGCATAGCACACGGCACTACGAGCCGCCGTGGTGGGCCGGAGGCGGGGGTGGGGGATTGGGTGGCGCTCCCGGCGTGGGCGTGCCGTGACTCGGCGCCCCGGGCATGCCTGGATGCCCAGGATGAGGCGGATGGACGGGATGCGCTGGTGGCATGCCGGCGGGTGGATACGGGCCGTATGGGGGCGCGCCGGGAGGCGGCGGCAGGTAGGGCGGGGATGGGGGATACGGCGCATATGGGCCGCCCGGGCCATACGGGCCATAGGGGGCATAGCCCGGCGGGAATCCGCCGTACGGCGGGATCGCTCCGGGTGGGGCGCCATACGGGCCGGCCGGCCACATGGCCGATACCGGCGGCGTGGGCGGATGCGGAGCACCGACCGCCGCGCCCCACAGGCCCACAAGGGCGGCAATCCCCAGGGTCAGCAGCAACGCGATGGCGTCGACGGCCACGGTGGCGCGGGTGAGCGTGGCGGCCCACGCGCCGGGAGCGACGCTATCTGGCGCCGTGATGCCAAACACGAGGGGCGACCGCCCCGTCACTTGAACCGCGATGATGCCGGCGATCAGGTAGGCGATCGAGCCGATGGCCGCGGCGATGACCGCCGCCCAGATCCCGGGCCCACGCCGGCCCGCCGCGTGCGCGCCCTGGCGCCCCGCGAAGAAATAGATGATCAGCGTGAGCAGAAACGCGAACAAGCAGGTGCCGTAAAAGGTGACAAGCACGGCGAGGATGCTCGAACCGGGGGGCGGTGGCGAGCAGACGGACGGATCGGGTGCCTGGCGCAAGCAGTCTTGGTAGCCCGACACCGCCGATTGATACGCGCTGAGCCCGTCCTGGTTGGCCGCCACCGCGGCGAGCCCCAGCAGCACCTGCCCCACAGCGGGTACGGCGGCGACGAGACCAAAGATTGCGCCCCATTGGAGGGCCGCCATGGGGGCCGCGCTGGGCGCGCCCAGCGGCGTGGCCGCTGGCGTGGCGGGAGGCCGGCCCGAGCCCAGGGCGGTCCCCGCGGCCATTGTCGGGTCCTCCGACCGGTCGGCCGCTCCGCCCTGCTCCGGGCGGGGAACGCTTGTCATGCGATCCTCCCTCGCCAACACCGGCACGAGTCAGCGCGGCGTCTGGCCGCCGTCCGGGGAGTGATGTTCAGGCGCGGCGGGCGAGGCGTCTCCCGTCCCACCCGCGAGTGCGCGATAGAACTCAGGGGGCGGTGGATACGGCAGGTTCACCGGGTAATACGGGTTCAGGGGATAGGGAGCGGCGCCCGGATAGGGCATGGCCGCGGGCGCGATCGGCGGCATGGAGTGCGCCCTTGGTGGCATCACCGCCAGGGCTGGCCGCGGCCGCGCGGACGCTCCTCCGATCGCGCCGGCCAGTGCCCCGAAGCCAAGCGCCAACGCCGCCGCCAGTCCCTCCTGGACCACCAGGCCAACGATCTCTCCGCCCACATTCGCCGCCGAATATTGAGGGGTGGTCGCGAACAGGCCCGCGATGGTTCCGTCAGTATGGGCGAACAGCACGGCGACGATGCTCGCGGCGATCCAGATGGCGGATCCAATGACCGATGTCAGCAAGCCGGCGCCCGCGCCACCAGAGCCACGCACGGAGGCGCCGGCCACCAGGCGCCCCGCGTACCAGCACAGCCCCATGTCGATCACGAACGCGGCCAGGCACGATCCGTACGTGGCGACCAGCATGGGCGCCAGCCATTGGACGGCCACGGTTGGGTCGAAGCCGCTCTGTTGCGTGCCGTAGTACAGCCCGGCGATGACCGAATGGTTCTCGACCGCGGCGGACACCGACACGACGACCTGCAACACCGCGAAGAGCCCATAGAGCAGCCCAAGGAGCGGTACCGTCCACGGCGAAGGACGCGGCGCGGGCGCGAACGCCGGAGGTGGCGCGGGCGAGTAATAGACGCTCCAAGGCTGTTGCATTGGCGGTGCTTCGTCCTCCCATCGCGTGGGGTGTGGCTAGTCGTCGAACGTGCTGTCGAACGCATCCGTCCCACTGGTCCCGTTGGCCCCATTGGTCGCGTGGCCGGTGCCGTTGCCGGATCCATTGCTGGACACGGCGGGCATGTAGCCGTTGGCGCCACTCGCAGCGTTCATGCCCGCAGCGTTCATGCCCGCGCCGCTGCCCAGCGTGTCCATGGCGCTCAGGCTATCCAGACCAACCGTCTCGCCCAACCCAGTCACCGCGAAGAGGCCACTGTCTTCGCCGCCCGCGGCCATCTCCGCGGCCACGAGCCGCTGATACAGCGACTCCAACTGCTCCTGGTTGGTGAAGTAGAGGGTCAGCGAGCCCTTACCTTTGGTCGAGCGCTGCAGGCGGACCTTCATCTGCACCGCGCGTGTGAACTCCTCCTCGAGGACGCGGGTTTCGTAGTTCTGCGGGCGCGTCTTGCCGCCGCGGCGGTCGGGCGCGAGCAGCAGGTTCGCCTGATTATACCGCCGGGCCAGCTCCTCGGCGGCACGCACACTCATTTGCTGGGCGATGATCTGCCGCGCGGCCTGGAGCCGGTCGGCGTCGCCGGTGGTGATGCCCAGGACCGCGCGGGCGTGGCCCTCAGTGAAGACCTTCGGCGTCTTGAGCAGGTACTCGCGGATCTCGTCAGGGAGCTGGAGGAGCCGGATCGTATTGGCCACGGTCGGGCGCTGGCGGCCCACCCGCTCGGCCACCTCTTCCTGGGTCAGCCCGTATTCCTCAATCAGCGTGGCATAGCCGTGGGCGGCCTCCAGTGGATTGAGGTCGGTGCGTTGGAGGTTCTCCACCAGGGCCAGCTCCAACATCATGCGGGGCGTGGCCTCGCGGATGATCGCCGGCAGCGTCTCCAGGCCGGCGATCTGGGCCGCCCGCCAGCGCCGCTCGCCCGCGATCACCTGATAGCGCGGACCGTCGGGTCCCATGGCCGATTGGGTGACCAGAATCGGCTGGAGCAACCCGTGTTGCTGGAGGGACGCGGCCAGCTCCAGCATGGCCTCGTCATCTTCCAGCGCCGCGCGCGGCTGGTACGGGTTGGGGTCGATGGCGTCCACGGGCACTTCGAAGATCGCCGAGGCGGCGACACCGGTATCCAGGGGCAGATCGGCGGGGACGGGACTGGGGCCGGGGATGAGCGCATCGAGGCCCCTGCCCAGACCGAATCGCTGCTTAGGCATGGCTCGTCACCCCCACCATCGCGTCCGCCCGCTCGATGACCTCCTCGGCCAGCGCCTTGTAGGCCATGGCACCGGGAGAGCGGGCGTCGTGCTCCAGAATGGTCAGCCCGTAGCTGGGCGCTTCCGAGAGCCGGACATTGCGCCCGATGAGCGTGCTGAAAACCTGCGCGCTGAAATGGTCGCGCACTTCTTTGACGACCTCGTTGCCGAGCTTCGTCCGTGGATCATACATCGTCAACACCACGCCGAACAGATCAATGCGCGGGTTCAGGCGGTCGCGCACGAGCTTGATCGTCTTGAGCAGCTGCTGCATACCTTCGAGGGCGAAGTATTCGCACTGGAGCGGCAGGATCACCCCGTCCGCGGCCGTGAGCGAATTGACGGTCAGCAATCCGAGGGAGGGTGGGCAATCAATGAGGATGAAGTCGTAGCGATCTTTGATGGGGGCGAGGGCGTTCTTCAACCGGTACTCGCGGTCGTTCAGATAGACCAGCTCGATTTCGGCGGCGTAGAGGTCCACCTTGGCCGGGAGCAGCGAGAGGTTGGGGCGCATGTCCTGTTTGATGGCGGCCTCGACCGGCAGACCATCGGTGACCAGGACCTCGTAGACCGAATTGCCGACGTGGTGCGCGTCCATCCCCATGCCGGTGGTGGTATTCGACTGCGGATCAAGGTCAATGACCAGCGTTTTGCGGCCGGCGTTGGCGAGATAGGCGGCGAGGTTGATGCTCGTCGTCGTCTTGCCGACACCGCCCTTCTGATTGGCAATCGCGAAAACCCTCGTGGGCACCGGGATCTCGCCCCCTTTCAGCAGCGGCGGATACGATCGCGTTGGACGGCGCGGCCGGCGAGCCACACCGCCGGTTCCGGTGGCAAAGCGCTTGCGAACACCCACTCCGAGGACCGGAAGGCTCGGGCGCCATGGCGGCCACGCGGACGGCACGGGACAGACATGGACGAACTGGGACACATCTCGAAAGAACTGGACGATAACTGAGCGGTTCGACGCCATTGTAACGCACTTGCCGGCGACACACAAGGCTGGTAGCCAGTCTGCCGATGTGGTGAACCGTTGCGATAGTTCGGCAGGCGCGCGAGCGTCCGGCCACATCGTCGGCGGGACAGCTTTTCGCAAGCTGATGGTGCTATACTGTCGGGGTGCGCGCCCGCCCGGCGGACCAGGCGCACGCGTACGCGGCCAGGCTGCGCCGCCCGCGTGGACGGCCGGTATGGGCGGACGCATGGGCTACCACGAGCCCGCTGTGCGGGCTGGCGACACAAGTGCGGGCGACGGATCACGGATGAGGACCTGGAGGTGAGTGGATGCGGCATGGGAGCCCGCGAACGCGCGGACGGACGGTCCGCCGCCGGGCCTTCCCACTGATGGTGGGACCGGACGCGCAGCCGACGGCAACGCGTAACGCCCGCCCGCTCGGCGAGCCGCCCGCCATCACGGTCCCCCACCACACCGCGCGCGCGGACCTGGCCAACCGGCACCTCGAGCGCCCGCACGGCATCTCGCCAGCGCGGCGGGCCGGAGCACGTTCGCTCGCCCGATTCCGCACGCGGTGGGCGCTCGACCCACGGGCGCTGTTCTCCCTCTGGCTGCTGATGGAGCTGTGCCTGCTGGGCACGCTCGCCATCGCGCCGCTCGGCGGCATGACCCAAAGCGTCTCGCCGCTCACATGGGCGTGGCCGTGGCTCTTCACTCCCGCGCGTCTGCTCTTCCCGGGCATGCCGCTCCACGTCGACGCCGGCCCGCAAGATGGGTCGGCGCATTGGCCGGCGGTGGTCTTCGCCGGATTGCTGGTGGTCGCGACGCTCGCCCTGGGCGGAGTACTGCTGGCCTGCGTGCGGGCCCGGGCGCCGCGCCACTGGCACCTGGCGCTGGCGGTGGTGGGCGCCGCCATCCTCGGCGGGACGCTGGTCTTGCTTCCGTCGCTGCCCTCGGATGACGTCTTCAGCTACGTCATGTATGGGCGTATCGCTATCGTCCACCACGCGAATCCGTTGATCGCCGTCCCCTCGCGCTTTGCCAACGATCCCTTCCTCGGGTTGGTGTATTGGCGCAATGTGCGCTCGGTGTATGGCCCGATCTGGCTGCTGATGTCGAACGGGATCACGGCGCTGGCCGAAGCGCTCGGCGGTTCACTGGCCACCTATGTGCTGCTCTTCAAGCTGCTCGGCCTCGTCTGCCACCTGGTCAACATGGTGCTGATCTGGGCCATCCTCGGGCGCGTGGCCCCGCGACGGCGTCTGCTGGGCACGTTGATGTACGGCTGGAGCCCGCTCTGCCTGCTGGAATTCTGCGCCAGCGCCCACAACGACGCGCTGATGCTCACCTTCCTGTTGCTGAGCGTGCTCTTGCTGGTTCGTCGCTGGGAGGTGCCGGCCCTGCTGGCGTTTGGCATCGCCGTCGCCATCAAGTATGTGCCGATCGCGCTGCTGCCTGTCTATCTCTTCGCAATCGTCTACCTGCGCGTGATGGCCCGCGGCCGATTGGCGGAGCACCGGGAGCGCGCGCTACCTCGCTGGCTCCGCGGCGGTGATGCCGCTGACGTGCGCGGTGTGATGTGGGTGGTGGCGCGCAACTGGCGGTGGTCGGACCTCTGGGCCGCGACGTGGCGGCTGGGTATCGTGCTGGCGGTGGTCATCGTGGCGACGCTGCCGTTCTGGGCCGGCCCTGGCACCTTCAAGTCCATCCTCTACTCTCCGCCAGCGCAGCGCCTGAACAACTCGCTGCTCGAAGTGATCATGTGGCCGCTGATCGGGCTGGTCCGTCTCACTGGGCTCCGGCCGTCGTGGTCGCAGATCCTCGTCGAGACCGTGCTCAAGGCCGCCGCTATGATCGCGTTTGGCGCGCTCTGGCTGCGCGAGTTCCGGCGGGCGCGTGGCCTCCCCGGCATGCTCAGCGCGTGGGCCTGGATCCTGTTCTGGTACGTGGTGGTCGCCAGCGGCTGGTTCTGGCCCTGGTATGTGACGTGGCCGCTGGCGCTGGCGGCGCTCCGCCCGTGGGACAGGCTCTCGGTGGCTACCGTGCTGCTCGCGGGCGGCGCGGTCACCCAGTACGCTTTCCAGCCGCTCTATGGCCTTTCGCCAGTCTATGGCTACCGCGCGCTCTTCGTGTTCGGGCCGGCGCTGGCCTATTGCCTCTGGTGGGCGTGGCGTGATGGGCGTTTGCCCCGGTTGGTTCCACGGCAGGGGCCCGTCTGGCACGTCGGCGCGCCGATCGCGGCCAGCGCGCCGATCGCGGTCAACGGGCGAGTCGCGAGCGCCACGGCGACCAGCACGGCGACCAGCACGGCGACCAGCACGGCGAGCGCCTCGGCGACCACGCGAATCGTCTCGCCCCCACGCCGGGGCGATGGTCTGCCCCACCAGCGCGAAGGCTTACCGCGCGCGGGCGCCGCCTCGGGCCGCTGACACCGGGGCACTGACATCGGGCCGCTGACATCGGACCGCTGGCCTGGCACCGAACGTGCCCACCGGACGCCATGGTGCCCACGTGACGCGGCGCACTCCTCCTTCGCCTCTATGCGCCGCATCCATGCGCGATGGGGGCGGCCCATCGTGAGTGGAGATCGAAACGGAGGCCGTGCCATGCCCGACGAGACCACGCGGCCCGACGAGACCACGCGGCGTAAGGCCGAGCACGTGGCCGTGGCGCTCGGCCGCGACGTCGCCGCGCCGCAGATGGCGTCCTGGGCCGATGTGCGCCTGATCCATCGCGCGCTGCCGGAGGTGGATCTGGACGAGATTGACCTCAGCGTGGAGTTCCTGGGGCGGCGCCTGCGGGCGCCGCTGGTGATCTCGTCGCTCACGGGCGGGCATCCCGATGTGGCGGCGATCAACGCGCGACTCGCCGCCGCGGCCGAGGCGAATGGCCTGGCGATGGGCGTGGGCAGTCAGCGCGCGGCGGTCGTCACGCCGGGCCTGGCGGAGACCTACGCCGTCGTCCGCGAGCGCGCTCCCACCGCCTTCCTCATGGCCAACATCGGGGCGCCGCAGCTCATCGCGCAGGAGCGCCGTCCCCCGTTCACGCTCGCCGAGGCGCGAGCGGCCGTGGAAATGATCCGGGCGGACGCGCTCATCGTCCACCTGAACTATCTTCAGGAAGCCGCCCAGCCTGAGGGCGACGGGCGCGCGCGCGGTGTCCTCGACGCGCTGCGGGTGATCGTCGCGGGCGCGAACGTGCCGGTGATGGCCAAGGAGACCGGTGCGGGCATCAGCTTTGAGCAGGCGCGGGAGTTGGTCGGCGCCGGGGTCACGGCGATTGACGTCGGCGGGGCGGGCGGCAGCAGCATGGCCGCCATGGAGGCGCACCGGGCGCGCGACCGGGGCGACGACGCGGCCGCGGCCCTGGGAGAGCTCTTCCGCGACTGGGGCATCCCCACGCCCATCTCGGTGGTCGAGACACGCGCGGCGTCGGCGGAAGTGGCCATCGTGGCCACGGGCGGCGTGCGGAGCGGGCTGGATGTGGCGCGCGCGATCGCCCTGGGCGCCACCGCGGCGGCAATGGGATTCCCGTTCCTCCGCGCCGCCAGCGAGGGGGAGGACGCCCTGCGCGCGCTGATTGATCAGACGCTGCTAGAGCTGCGCACGGCGATGTGGCTGGCGGGCTGCGCCAGCGTGGCGGCGCTGCGCGGGGCGCCGGTAGTCGTTGGCGGCGAGACGCGCGCATGGTTGGAGCCGCGCGGCTTCGAAGACGAGCTGCGCATGGCGGCGCGGCGCGGGCGGTGAACGCCGGGGCGCTCGTAGGCCGCCTGTGTTCGGGGGGCGGCGGCAAAGGTCCCAGGCGAAGTGGCGCAACGGACGCGCGGCGCGCGCCGGGTGGAGGGCGCGCCGTCCACCGCCAACGGGACCCCGGCGGTCGCGGAGAAGAGTCGGGGCTGGTGGACGCGATCGGGAGAGCTAGCGATCGCGCGAGCGTGGATGAGACCAGTTGGAAGAGCGCGCGATCTGGCATCGATAGTGCTTCGCGAATCGCGCTCGCTTAGACCGGTGATCGATACACTGGTGAGCGGCGTCTGCCCGACAAGGAGGCGAGAGGTAGCGTTACACGATCCGCGTAGGGAGGCCAACCCATGGCCGATGACAAGAACGGTGCCGCCTCGCTGAAATTCGAGGTGGAAGTGAAGATCAAGCCCGCGAAGGAGGAGAAGCCCAAGAGTGGGGGCGGTGTGGTCATCGTGGCCATCATCATCGCGGCCCTGCTGATCTTCTGGATCCTCTTGCCCTCGCTACAAGGGGCGCAGAGCCCAGCGGGCGGCGGGTATCCCGAACTGGCCCCGACGTACGCGCGCGCTCAACCGCTCTGATCCTAGAGATGGCGATAGGTCCAGACGTGGTGCAGAGTGAAGTTGAAGACCAGGCCGATCAGGATGGCGATGGCCTGGGCGACGAGCGCCGGCAGCCCGAACCAATGGAAGAGCGAGAAGCTCACCGAGAGCGTCACCGCCACGCCCACCAGCGTGGTTGAGTGGAAGCGCAGGCAGCGGACCCACCAGGCCCGTGCGTGGCCGGGCAGGCGGCTGAAGGTGAAGTAGTCATTGGGGATGAAGTTGGCGAGGATCGAGACCTCGGTGGCGATGATCTGCGCGATCACGTAGCGCGGGCCCAGCGAAAGCCCACGCAGCAAGACGTCGAGAAAGAGCCAGAGGCAGACCAGGTTGACGACGGCCGCGGTGCCGCCAATGATCAGATAGCTGACCGTGCGCTGTAGGAGTCCCGCCTTGCCCTGCGTCAGCGCATCCGCCCGCGCCAGCAGGTCGTCCACCAGCGCGAATCCCGTTGGCGCGTACGTTGGCTCCAGCGGCGGATGAGCCACTGCCCGCGCGGTGATCATGGCGGCCCGTGTTGGCGCGCTTTCCGCCTGACTCCCTTGACTCGCGCCCGGCGCATCCATCCGCTCGGTGCTCACCACGTGTTCCGTCATGCCCTCACCTATTCTGGCGCGTGCTATCGCGCGCATATCGTCAACGGTCGCCCGATCTCCGGGTGGCGCCCGCCTTCCGGCAATCGTACCACACGCCGGCAAATTCCCTGACCGTATCACCGGATCGAGCTACCGCTCAAGTCGGGCCAAGGGGTGTGTCAGCCGCTCCGCGACCGGGTGTTGTAGACGGTCAGCGTGCCCGTTTGGTACCTGATGGTGATCGCGCCGAAGGTGCTCCAGATGTCTGAACCGATCAGTCCATCGAGCCTTTCCAAGCGGACCGGCTCACCGCCAGGCGCATGAGCTACGACCGCGTGGGTCATCCACTCCTTTGCCGTTTTCGTCCCTCAAATTGGTATGGCATGCGGCATGCCCGCAGACCGCCCAGCGTGCCTGGCCGGGCGAGTCGGGCAGAGCGGCGCTGTCGGCCGCCGGCCGTGGCGCGAGCCGCCGCGGTATACTCTGGTGGCCGTCCCCTACCCCACGAAGGACCCGCCCCGTGTCGCGGCTCGAAGCGTTTGACATCCCGGCCCCGCATGGCATGCTGGAGGCGCTGCTCCGCACCTCCGACGCCGCCGACGGCGGGCCACCGCGCATGGCGGCGCTCGTCTGCCATCCGCATCCACTGGGCGGCGGCACCATGCACAACAAGGTGGTCTTCCGCATCGCCGAGGCGCTGGGCGAGGTGGGCATGCCGTCCCTCCGCTTCAACTTTCGGGGGGTGGGACGGAGCACTGGCGCCTATGGCGAGGGTGTGGGCGAGGCGGAGGATGTCCGTATCGCGCTGGATGCGCTGGCGGCGCGGTTTCCGGGCGTACCACTCTGCCTGGCGGGATTCTCGTTCGGGGCGTGGGTGGGGCTGCCGATTGGCTGCGCGGACGATCGCGTGCGCCAGATCGTCGGCGCGGGCGTGCCGACGGGCTCGCTGCCGGTGGATGCTCTGGCGGGCTGCGCCAAGCCCAAGCTGATCGTCCAGGGCGAGCGCGACGAGTATGGCCCGCCCGCCGCGCTGCGCCCGTGGTTCGATGCGCTGCCCGAGCCCAAGCGGCTGGTCACCGTGCCAGGCACGGACCACTTCTTCACCGATCACCAGAGCGAGCTGCGGGCCGCGATCCTGGCGTATTTCGGCGCGTGAGCGGCCACAGCGCCCGGCGGCGACCCAGGCATGACGTGGTCCGCGGCTGGCGCGCGGTGGTATGATGCGAACACCGTGCCATCAGGTTCGACACGACGAATGGCGCCACGGCTGGGACGATGCGCGCGTCCGGCCGTGGAGGTCAACCGTAGATGCCTGATGGTGGCCCTCTTCTTGCGCCGAGTGAGGCCTCGCATGGCCAACCTCGGCCGGACGGACGGGGCCAGACAGACGGGGCGCGGGCGCCCCGGGATGCCGCGAGGCCCTGCCGGCCGGTGGCCACCGCACCCCTAGAACTGGTCCGGCGATTCCCGGGGACGTTCCCCTGGGCGCGAGCCCGCGCGATGCGCGCGACGCGGTGCGCATGATGGGATGCGCGAGACGCTGAGGAGACGATCCGCCCGATGGCCACAGAAACGACCCCCGACGTCCGTCCGGAACTGGGCATGCCACGCGTGCTGGCGGCGCCGCGCCCATTTCCGCTGCGCGTGCCCGTCTACGCGTACGTGGGTTTGCTCGTCAATCTGCTTTCCTGGTATTCGTCGTGGGCACGCGTGGGACCCTGGCCCTACACCTTCTTCTTCCTGTGGACGGGCTTCATCCTCTTCGTCGACGGACTGAACGTGGCGCGCACGGGCACCTCGCCGCTGCGGCGGAGCCTGAAGCGCTTCGTCCTGCTCTTTGTCTACTCCGCGCCATTCTGGTGGACGTTCGAAGCCTTGAACGTCCCAGTGCAGAACTGGCATTACCGTCTCGATCATGTTTACGCGCTGATCCCGTATGTTGCCATCACGACTCTCGACTTCGCCACGGTGCTACCCGCCGTCATGGAGGTGGCTGAGCTCTTCGCCAGTTTCCCTGGCCTGCGCCCGCGGCTCGCGCCATCTGATGTCGGGCCGCGGCTGCCCGTGCCCGCGGCGCTGTCGCTCATCGCCGTTGGCGTGGCCATGGTCGCCGTGCCGTGGTTCCTGCCCCTGCGGACCTACGGGTTCGTCTGGCTGTGCCTGGCATTCCTGCTCGACCCCATCAATAACCTGGCGCGCCGCAAATCGGCGGCCGGGCACTTGCTCGCTGGCGACTGGCGCTTCTTCGTCGCGCTCCCACTCGCGGCGCTGTGCTGCGGCTTCTTCTGGGAGATGTGGAACTCGCGGGCGCTGCCCAACTGGTACTACACGGTGCCCGGCTTCGACAGCGCGCCGCATCTCTTCGCCATGCCGCTCCCTGGCTACACCGGCTATCTCCCCTTTGGTGTCGAGCTCTTCGCGATGTACCAATTCATCTTACTGGTGTTGCGGCGCCGGCGCGACAACCTTGTGGTCTAAGCCACGTAGTAGCAATGGGGAATCGTCTGGATCACGGGGAATGGTCTGAATCGCGAGCGTGGCTGGTCGAGGCGGGCTAGCCGAATATGGCGTGCCCGGCGGGATGTTCGGGCAGGCTTGCGCCATGTGATATGATGTGTTCCCGGTCGGGGTGCCTGTCGGTACGCTTCTTGTATAGTGTTCTGGTGCCCGCGACGGCGCGG
>JANWHL010000009.1 GCA_025450405.1 Ktedonobacterales bacterium | reverse complement strand
GGAGTTGCTCGTTCGGTCATGGTCTCGTCTGGCGGCAAGTCGCATGCCCTCGGCGGCGCAGGCGCCGAGGGTGAGCAATGCCGCTCTCCTTTCGTAGAAGATACACGGACCCCGAGCGCCGGTGGACCGGTACGGCGGGACTATGAACTGGCTGATGTCCACGCATGTCTCGCTCTTTCGGCTTTCACGACGCGTCCGGCGTGCCGTGCGATGTCTGCCGCGCCGGCGTGGAGCGGCGCGCGCCCGTGGTCGTGGAGGACTTACGGGGTGCTGCCATGGCCCGGCGCGTAGTCGTAGCCGTGGCCTTTCGCGTCGTGGCCTTTCGCGTCGTGGTGGCGGTCCTGGGCTTGCGCGTGGCGCTCGCCGCCGCGGCTCGACGCGTCCTGGTTGCGGTCGCTCGTGTGGCGCGGGATCCCGACCCAGCGGGAGACTTGCCGTTCGCGGCGGGTTTGTCGTTGCCGGCCGGGCCGGCCTGGCCATCGGCGCTCGGGGTGCGGCGCGTATAGCGGCGGGTGGGGCGCGCCGCGGCGGGATCTCGGTGGCCTACCACCTCCGGCGCGCCTTCCAGGGCGCCCGCAACAAGCGCGCCGCAGCGGACGCAGGCGGCCTCAGCCCGGCCATTGGGCTGGGTGAGCAGTCCACCGCATTCCGGGCAGGGCAGTGGCAGCGGCCGATCCCAGGTCGCGTAGGTGCACGTCGGATAGTTGGCGCAGCCCCAGAACACCTTGCCGGTCCGCTTGGCCCTGCGCTCCACCAGATCGCCACCGCACTCTGGGCAGATCGCGCCGGTCTTGACCACTAGCGACCGCCGGTAGTCGCACTCCGGGAAGCCGGAGCACGAGATGAAGCGGCCAAAACGTCCCTGGCGGATCACGAGCGGACGGCCGCACTGTGGGCAGGGCTCGCCCAACTCCTCCGTGGGCTTTTCGACACGCTCCATCTCCGACTCCGCCTTGGAAAGCTGTTCGCGCAGCTCGGCATAGAAGTCCTTCAGGAACGCGGTCCAGCCCTGGGCGCCCTGCTCGACGGCGTCCAGGCGCTGCTCCATGTCGGCGGTGAATCCGGTGTCCACGATCTCGGGGAAGTGCTTGAGCATGAGATCGTTGACGGTCTCGCCAAGCCACGTGGGGATGAAGCGCCGCTCCTTTTGCTCCACGTATCCGCGTTCCTGGATCGTGCTGACAATGGGCACGTACGTGCTCGGCCGGCCAATGCCGCGCTCCTCCAATTCTTTGATGAGACTGGCCTCGGTGAAGCGCGGGGGTGGCTGAGTGAAGTGCTGCTCGGGCGCGAGCTTGTGGAAGTCCAGCGGCTCACCCGCGGCCAGTGCTGGCAGGGTGGCGCCGTCCTCCTCGCGCGGCCAGATGGCGTAAAAGCCGGGGAACTTGAGCGTGGACCCGCTGGCCCGGAACAGGAATGTGCCTGCGCCGATGTCGGCCCGGACGGTGTCGAAGACCGCGGCCGTCATGAAGGACGCGACGAAGCGGCGCCAGATCAACTGATACAGCTTGAACTGGTCGGCGCCGAGATACGGCTTGGCCTGGTCAGGCGTGAGGGTGACATCCGTAGGCCGTATGGCCTCATGGGCGTCCTGGATGTTCGCGCCGGGCTTGGCGCGGGCGGTGCGGCCCTCGCCAACGTACTCGCGGCCATGGCGGTCGCCGATGTACGTCTTCACGGCGGCCTGCGCCTCGGCGGAGACGCGCGTGGAGTCCGTGCGCATATAGGTGATGAGGCCCTGGTGGCCGCGGTCGCCAAGCGCGATGCCTTCGTATAGGTCCTGGGCGAGTGACATCGTGCGCTTGGGCTTAAAGCGCAGGCGCACCGAGGCGTCCTGTTGCAACGCGCTGGTGTTATAGGGCGGATACGGGTTCCGGCGCACATCCTTCTGGTCAACCCTCAGGACGAGATAGCGCGCTTCCCGCAGCTCGGCGAGAATGGCCTTGGCCTCGTCTTCCGAGCCGACGCGAATGCGTGCGCGGTCGGGAGCCGCCTTGCTGTTCCGCTCGTTCGCCGCGCCCCTGGCGGCCACGCCATTGCCGTCCACCACGGCGTCTTCGCCGGCGGGTTCGTCGGCCAGCGCCTCGGGGCTGCCCTGCCGCCCGATCAGGACGGCCTCAAAGGTGTCCCGCTGCCGCGCTTTGCTCAGCGTGGCGGTGATGGTCCAGTATTCCTCGGGGACGAAAGCCTGGACCTCGTGCTCGCGATCGCAGATCAGCCGTAGGGCGACCGACTGTACGCGTCCGGCGCTGGTACCGCGCTGCACACGGCGCCAGAGAAGCGGACTAATCTTATACCCAACGAGCCGGTCGAGAACACGGCGAGCCTGCTGCGCATTGAAGAGGTTTTCGTCGATCTCGCGCGGGTGGGCGATGGCGTCCCGCACGGCGTGGCTAGTGATTTCGTTGAAGACCGCGCGGAGGGGCCGGCGCAGGCCGAGCATGCGCTTGAGTGACCAGGCGATGAATTCGCCCTCGCGGTCGGGGTCCGGAGCGAGGAAGACGGTGTCGGCCTTTTTGCTCGCCGCCTTCAGGTCCTTGATGAGCTGGTCCTTGCGCTCGATGACGACATAGTCTGGCTCGAAATCGCGGCGCGTGTCGACGCCGAGGCCCTTGCGCGGCAGGTCGATGATATGCCCCATCGAGGCGCGGACCTCGAAATCGCTTCCAAGGAACTTCTCGATCGTTTTCGCCTTGGCGGGTGATTCAACAATCACGAGGTTTTTGGTCATGGCTTCTATTACCCCACCGGAAGCATTCCGGATGCGCGGACACGGCGCGGAAGCGGCACGCGGTGGTGATGCCACAATCGCGGACGAGGCTGGCACTCTTCACGCCACACACTCACGGGTGTTGGCGTCTTCCCCCACGTTCACCTTCACCATAGCACCAGGGAACAAAGAATGGGCATGTCTGGCCGGAGTGGGGGGACCGAGGATAGGACGGACGGGGGACGCCAGAAGTATCCGCGGCGCCGGCGAGCGGGGTGGAGTTCGATGCCAAGCGGACCGCGCGAATCATCTCCTGTCGGCGTCCCAGGCGGCTTGGCCAGGCTCCGCGACCCGCTGCAGTATACAACGCGATCGGCATGTTATCAAGGAGGCGCCGTGTGCGAGCTGACCACACTGGCTCGCCGTGCTAGAATACGGGTGGGCGCGAGCGGGGTTGCGGCGCGGTCGCAGCGAGCGCACCCAGGGAGCTATGCGATGGCACGCGCGGACAGGGGCGGTCGGGCGGGCCAACAAGGCCCGGCGCGCACGCACGTCTGGAATGGATTGCGGAACGAGGCCGGCGACGTGCACAACGCCGCGGCTGGAGACGATGAGGCACAGGCGGGCCCCAGACGGCTGCGCATCGGGCTGGCGCAGCTAGATGTGGCCGTGGGCGATCTTGGCGGCAACGTCGATCGCATCGCGGACATGATGGGCCGCGCGGCGGCCGCGGGCGTGCACCTGGTGTGTTTTCCGGAGTTGGCCCTGACCGGCTATCCTCCCGAGGATCTGCTGCTCAAGCCGCGCTTCATCACTGATAACCTCCGCGCGCTGGATGACCTCGCGGTCCGTGGTGCCGCGTATCCCGACCTGACGGCGGTCGTGGGATTTGTGGACCGGGATGTGGACATCTTCAATGCCGCCGCGGTCCTCCATGGTGGCCGGATCATAGGGATTTACCACAAGCACTTCCTCCCCAACTATGGGGTCTTCGACGAAGATCGCTACTTCGCCGCGGGCACCGGCGAGCCGCTCTTCCGCATCCGCGGCGTCACCGTGGGCGTCACCGTTTGCGAGGACATTTGGTATCCCGATGGGCCGGCGGCCGCGCAGGCGCGCGCGGGCGCCGAGCTCCTCGTCAATATCAGCGCCTCGCCTTTCTTCGTCGGCAAACAGGGCGCGCGCGAGCGCATGCTGGCCACCCGCGCCGCCGATAGCGGCGCGATCGTCGCGTACGTGAATCTTGTTGGCGGGCAGGACGAGCTCATCTTCGATGGATCGAGCACGATCTTTGACGAAGAGGGCGAGCTCCTCGGCCGCGCGCGCGCCTTCGAGGAGGACCTGCTGATCGCCGAGCTCGACGTAGAGGGCGTCTTTCGGGCGCGGCTACACGATCCTCGGCGGCGGAAGGAGCGCGACACGGCGCACGCCGCGCCCGTGGCCGTGATCGCGCCGGGCGCGGCGGGCGGATCCGCGAGCCGAGCAACGCGGCGCGCCCCGACCGGTTCCGCGGAGGAACGTTTGGGGCCAACCACGCGCATCGAGCCGCCGCCGGACCGGTCGAAAGAGGCCTATCAGGCGCTGGTGCTTGGCGTGCGCGATTATGTGCGCAAGAACGGGTTCGCGGATGCTGTCATCGCCCTCTCGGGCGGGATCGATTCGGCGCTGACGGCGGCCATCGCGGTGGACGCCCTGGGCCCCGAGCACGTCACCGGCGTTTCGATGCCGTCGCGCTATTCGTCGGCCGGCAGCCGCGACGACGCCCGGGACCTGGCGGAGCGCCTGGGTATGCGCTACGTGGTGTTGCCTATCGAGAGCATGTTCGCCGCGGGCCTGGAGACGCTGGCGGACGAATTCGCCCAAGGACCGCCGAACGCGTCGACGCTCGCGGAAGAGAACCTCCAGGCGCGCATTCGCGGCCTCCTGCTGATGGCCCTCTCCAATCGCTTCGGCTCGCTCGTGCTCACGACGGGCAATAAGTCGGAGATGGCGGTCGGTTACGCCACGCTCTATGGCGACATGGTCGGCGGATTCGCGGTCCTCAAAGATGTCTTCAAGACGCTGGTCTACGAGCTGGCCCGCTGGCGGAACACCCAGGGCCCGCGGCCTGTGATTCCCACAAGCACCATTGAGAAAGAACCGTCGGCCGAGCTACGCCCCGATCAGCGCGACGTCGACAGTTTGCCACCTTACCCGATCCTGGACCCCATCTTGCGCGCTTATGTTGAAGAGGATCGCGACTTCGACCAGATTGTTGGCATGGGATTCGCGCCAGAGGTGGTGCGGCGCGCGCTGGTGCTCGTGGACAAGAGCGAGTACAAACGCCGCCAGGCCCCGCCAGGCGTCAAGATCACCGAACGGGCGTTTGGGCGCGATCGTCGGCTGCCGCTGACGAGCGCGTACCGCGGCGTGCCAACGCCATACCCAGCGGCGCCCGGCGCGGCGAAGAGCGAGCGGGCACCGCTGGCCGCGGCGCGAGCTGGCGAGTGACGAGCGTTCGATGAGGAGGCCGGTCATGCCGCGGGCCGACGACCAACAGCAGACGCTTGGCGCCGTCGCCACCGAGCTCCAGGACGCTTCGACAAGCCCGGCGGCGCCGCCCTGCCTGGTCAGTGGCAGCGCGGTGACGGACCTGGCCGCCGACGTGGCGGGCCGGCTCGGCATACAGGCGCTCGAGCGCCGCATCGAGCGCTTCCCGGATGGGGAGACCTACGTGCGCCTGGGGAAGAGCGTGCGCGGGCGCGATGCCTACATCTTGCAGTCGACCTGTCCTCCCGTGAATGAGCACTTGTTCGAGCTGCTCTTGCTGCTCGACACCGTCCGGCGCGCCAACGCGGCGCGGCTGACCGCCATCGTGCCGTATTACGGCTACGCGCGCCAGGACCGCAAGGCGAAGGGCCGCGAGCCGATTTCGGCCAAGTTGGTCGCCAATCTCATCGTGGCGGCGGGGGCGGATCGCATCGTGACCGTAGACCTGCACAGTCCGGCCATTCAGGGCTTCTTCGACATCGGCATGGATCACCTGACGGCGATGCCGCTGCTGGCGGAGTACGTGAAGGCGCGCGTGCCGCACGAGGCGGTGGTGGTGTCCCCAGACACCGGTGGAGTGAAGCGCGCGGACATGTTTGCCCGGCTCCTGGCTCTGCCGATCGCCATCCTGCACAAGCGGCGGGCGAGCGCCAGCCAGGTGGAGATCGCGGCGGTGATCGGCGACGTGCGCGGCAAGGTGCCGATCATTGTCGATGACATCATCGCCACTGGAGGCACGATCCTGGAGGCCGTGGACGCGCTGGTGGAGGCGGGCGCGCGGCCCGAAGTGCACGTGGTGGCATCGCACGGCGTGCTGGCCGGGGATGCGACACGCATCCTGAATCATCCGAGCATCCGCGAGGTGGTGGTGACGGATACGGTGCCGGTGCCGCCGGAGAAGCGTCAGGCGCTGCCATGCCTCGAAGTGGTCTCGGTGGCGTCATTGCTCGCGCAGGCAGTCGGTCGACTGCACAGCGGCCATTCGCTGAGTGCTCTCTTCTCACAGGATGGTCTCACGCCCGTGTAGACCAATAAAGACCCGCGTACCTGACCCAGCTCTTACGTGCGGCGGGCCTGATAGGCGCCCACGATGCCGCGCTCTTTGGTGGCTGGCTATTTGGTGGCGAGGAAGTGGAACGATGAGAGGATGCGCGCGAAATACTGGCTGTTCATCGCGGCGAACTGGCTTTGTGGCGCCTGTTGCACGATGACATAGGTGTAGAGGCCGTGGTTGGCGATGAGCACCTCTGCCTGGATGGTCACGGACTTGCTCGCCTCAACCTTGTCGAACGAGAAGGCTTCCGCAATCCAGGATGTGCCTCCCACCTGCGGTCGCGCGGGCGGGGAGAGCTGCTGAAAATTGGCGTTGCCAGACGCGTAGGCGTTGGCGACGCCGTCCAGCATGCCCTGCAGGAGATTGCCAGACAGCACGGGCGTGCTGGTAACCGCCACCGCGGTGTCGGATTTCGAGAGGGTCGTCAGCGGTAGAGAGCCGCTATAGCCCGTGAACTTCAAATCCAGCGTGGTCGTAGCGCGGGTCCAGTGGACGGGATAGGCGATGGTGTACGCGGTGCCGCGAAGCGTCTGGTACCCAGGATATGGGGTCGAAACGGCGCCCGCTTTGGCCGTTGGTACGGCCACGACAGGCCCCTGGGTTGGGAGGATGTGGAGGCGCATGAGGCCAATGCCGGTCGGGATGGCGATGATCGCCAGAATGATGACCAGTAAGATTGCATTGAACGTAAAGCGACTGAGACCGCCAGCGGCCGCAAGAAACGCCGTGCCCCGCCTGGGTGTGAGAGGCATCTGATTCCCCAGAAAGCTTGGCGGTGGGCTGACACCGACGGTCGGCATGACGATACTGTAGCCGCGGCCAGTGTCCATGCGCGGGACACCGGCGCCACCGGGCGCCTCGGGCCATGCGGCCCCGAGCGCCGATCCCAACGACTCGGATCGTGGGCTACCACCCCGCGTTGGTGGCGCGGAATCGGGCCAGGCATCGCCGAATCCCGCGCGCCCGCCAGCGCCGAATCCCGCGCGCCCGCCAGCGCCGCCCGGGCCTGTACCGCGTCGGCGGAGGGAGGGGATACGTCCGGTCAGCCAGCCGGAGCGCTTGCTACCCAGTGCCCGTTTCTCGGAGTGTGCCATGCGTGCGTCATCTCCGCGCGTGCGCGGCGTGAGCGGCGCGCGGACTGGCACGCGTGGTGTAAGCGGTGCCCGGACTGGTGCCCGCGGCGTCAGGGGTGCCCGGCTCGGGGCGGCGCCGGGGTGGGGACCAGCGCGACCGTTGCGCCCGGGAGCGAGCGTGGAGGGGAATGGGGGCGGCGAGGCTGGTTGCCCCCAGCGTGGGCCGGACGGCTCAGGCCATGCCTGCTCGAACGCGCGCGGTGTTGGGCCGGACCGCGCGGGCGGTGGCCCAAAGGGCACGGGCCGCCCTCGGCCGCGATCCAGGGACGGATCGTACGTATCGGCGCCGTAGTCGTCATCGCCGGCGGCATACCCATCACCTGGCGGTGCCGGCGGCACCAGGTCCGGCAGCGAGGCCCACGTGCCCGGGGCCGGCGCGGGCAAATTGGCCCCGCACGCATCGCACACGACCGCTCTATTCCGTGCGTAGGCGCCGCAACTCGGACACCGCATGGCCTTCGCCTCTCTCTCCCCAGGTGATGCCAACGCTGACGTGTCCGCTAGAGGCGCCCTTCACACCTCAGCTCCGCCGGCACCAACCCGGATGGGTGGATAGGCAGACCGGATACGCCGGAAGCTCGACAGGGCGTTGGCCCAACCATTATAACCGGATGGGGAGCATACCGGTAGATCGACTATGCCAATGTGCCAACGGGGCAGGGAGGCCGGCACGATTTGACCCTCGGGCCAGGACTGGCGCGGTGCCCGGAGACCAGGAATGGACGGGCGAGGTGGCATACATCGTGCGAACCGAGCGGAGGCGGTTATACTGGGTTTGGAGGCGCGTATGGATGACGTTGTCGATGCCAACAACTTGCTGGGCCAGGGCGATCCACTCCGGCTGCTTCCCCCGGACAATCCCGATCCCGGCATGCCAGCGGGCCGGCGCGGTGTGGTAGGCGAGCCCGCGGCGTCGCGACCAGCTCAGCATGAGCGTCCGGGGTGGCCGGAGCGGGTGGCGATGCTGGGCGATCTCGCGCGCCTGCTGACGGAGGCCGGCTCGCGTGAGGTGCTTGTCCGGCGGGCCCTGGTCCTGGGGGATCGGCTGCTAGGTCCTGGGTACTCCTGGCGCCTGCTGGCGGTTGACGCGGCACTCGAGCAGCGCGCGGTAGTGATCGCGGGGGCCGGCGCGGGGAATACGCATGCCGCCGCCACGGGGCCGGGCGTCCTGGGATACGGCGACGACGTGGACCGGCGTGTGCTTCGAAAACGCCAGGCGGTGATCCTCGACCGTGGTGGTGAGCCACGGGGCGGCGACTTATCGTCGGGGGCGGCGCCGGCCCACGTGTACATCCGCCCACTCCTCGACGCGGGGGCAATCCTCTGGGGCGTGCTGGTTGTCCGCGTAGAAGTGGACGGGACCTGGCTGGAGCGAACCGATTTGACGCTGGCGGAGGCGGTGGGGCACACGCTGGCCACATTGCTCAGCAGGAGTGGTGACGCGGATACGCCCGCCGATCCCCATGTGGACCCGCGCGTGCGTGACGAGCGCCACCACGACGATCACGTACGTGACGATCGGGAGAGCCGCGATGAGCGCGACGAATTCGTCTCGCTGGCGGCACACGAGCTCCGGAGCCCCCTGACGACGGTCAAGGGATACGCGCAATTGCTTCTGCGCGCCGCGCGCAAGGACCCTGGGGCCTCTGGGAATACTCAGCGCGCGCTTATGGCTATTGAGCAGCAAGCCACGCGGATGTCGGACATGGTGGCAGAGCTGCTCGACGCGTCGCGGATTGCGCGCGGCTCGTTCGAGGTGCATCCGCGCTTGGTGGTGCTTGACGCGATCGTGCGGCGCGCCGTGGATCAACACCAATCCGGCCTCGACCGACACCAGATATCGTTGGAGACGGAGGCGGCTGGCCTGGTAGGGCGCTGGGACGGCGGCCGCGTGGAACAGGTGATTCGCGACCTGCTGGACAACGCGCTCCGGTTCAGTCCCAATGGCGGCGCGGTCCGTGTGCACGTGAGTCGGGTGGGCGACATGGCGCGTGTGAGTGTGAGCGACACGGGAATCGGTGTCGCTGCTGACGAGCTCGACCGCGTCTTCGAGCTCTACTATCGTGGGCGTGACGCGCAACGCCGCAACCTGAGCGGCCTGGGTCTGGGTCTGTTCGTCAGCCGGGTGATCGCGGAGCGCATGGGCGGACGACTCTGGCTGGAGAGCGGTGCCGGAACCGGATCGACGTTCACGTTGGAGCTGCCGGTGGCCGCCGCCGGGCAGCGGGCGCCCGCCGAGCGGCAGGGCGACTCCCACGACGCGACCGCGCTTGCGTGACGCGGAGCGCGACGCCAGAGGAAGCTAGAGCGACGCGCTAATGGCCTCCGCGAAACGCGCGGGTCCACGGGGGTCGCTTGCCAGGAAGAGCCAGGGCTCGATCAGCTCGAGCTCCATAAGGCGCAGCCGATCGCCGTCCACGACACCATCCACGCGGGCGTAGAGGGGCCGCGTCGGTGCCACCGCCACGGCGGCCGCCGCTTGGTCCACTAGCCAGCGTGGTGGAATGGTGCCGTTGGCTTCGATGACCTCGACCCGGAAGTCACCGGGCCGGGGGCGCTTGAGCACCGCGTGGCTGTACGCGCCCCCCACGAAAATGAGCGACCACTCGCCCTCGCGGACGATGCCGTGCATGAAGGGCTGGACGAGGAGGCCGGACCGGCCCAGCGCCTCGCGGAAGCGCGACTCGTGCCCGGCGGCGGATGCGCGCGTGGCTCGCCAGGTCTGATACGCGGAGGCGGAGACCCGGGGCTTGATGACGGCCTCGCTCCAGCCTTCGCCCGCCAGCACCTCCGCGAGCGTCGTCGGGGCGTGCTGATCCAACCAGACGGTTGGAACGATCGCCACTCCGGCATCGCGCAGATCGCGGAGATAGCGTTTGTCAGCGTTCCAGCGTACCAGTGGTGCCGGATTCCAAAGCGGGACATGGAGCGTCTCTAGGCGCGCGAGCCACGCCAGGAACGCGTCGAACTTTCGGTGATAGTCCCAGGTCGAGCGCAGGATAACCGCGTCGAAGTCCTCCCAGCGCACGGTGGGGTCATCCCACACAGCCGGTCGGACGGCGACACCGCGCTGGAGCAATCGATCGGCCACGGCCTCGCCGTCGCTGGTGAGGTCAGGGCGCTGGTCGTAGGTGGCGAAGGCGATCGTGGCCATGCGGGCGGTTCCTCGCGGGCGGCTTCTTGGTACGCGTCGGTACGCGTCCGGACTGGTGGCGCGGTACGTGAGGAGACTATAGCATCCACGTCACGCGCTTCGCATGTCCACGCCCGCTTGTGCCTGCCGGCGCATCCTCCGGGTTCGCATCCCCCAGGTCAACGCGGCGGTCGGGGCGGCTTGACGCCGGGCGCGGGGCGAGGCTACCCTGGCGGGAGAGGATGCGATACGGCAGGCTCGGTCGAACCGCGCCGGGGACACGGGGACGCTTGCGCGATCCGGCGACGAGGACAGCGGGCAGCGCGGCATGAGGAGCGAGTTCGGCCATGAACTGGTATGAGGGCATGTTTGAAGAGCTCGGCGAAGATGTGGATCTCGTCTTCGCCGGCCAGGTCCAGCGGACCGGCGCCCAGGTGGAGTTCGCGACGCGGGCGCTGCGTCTGGCCCCCGGCGCGCACGTTCTGGACGTCGCCTGCGGCGCGGGCCGCCACGCCATCGAGCTGGCGCGGCGCGGCTATCAAGTGACCGGGCTGGACCTCTCGCCCGCGCTGCTGCGAGTGGCGGCCCGGCGCGCCCAGCGCGCCGATGCCCCAGTCGAGTGGATCGAGGCCGATATGCGCACCATTCCCGCAACCGTGGCTTACGATGGCGCGCTCAACCTCTTCAGCAGTTGGGGGTACTTCGAGAGCGACGCCGAGGATGCTCGCGTGCTGCGCTCGGTAGCCGGGGCACTGAAGTTGGGCGGGCGCTTTCTGCTGGAGCTCAGCCATCAGCCGTGGATCCTCCGGCATTTTGAGCCGCGTGGCTGGCACGACGCGCGCGGTGTCGTCGTCCTGGAGCAACGGACGCTGGACCTCATGGCCGGGCGGATGGCGGTGGAGATGACGGTGCTCTACCCCGATGGCCGGCGCCAGACCTGGCCGTATGATGTTCGGCTCTATACGGCGCCTGAGGTCGTGCGCATGCTGAGGGAGGCCGGACTCGAAGTCATCGACGTCTTTGGCGGGTATGACGGGGCGCCACTCACCCTGGACAGCCCGCGCCTGATTGTCCTTTCCGAGCGGCGGTGAGCGACTGGTCGGGGGCCGCTATGGCCGTGCGCCAGAATGGCTGTGATACAATCGACCAAATCCTAAGTCCCTCCAGAAACACGACTTCTGGCGCATCACACCGTCCGACGCACCCCCGCGCCCGCGATCGCGCCGATGTCCCCTCTCGCAAAGGAGCGCCGCGTGACGCCGCCGACCGTCCTTTCTGTCAGTCCCGTTCCCAGCGTTCTCGACGAGCGCCCGGAGCTCACCGAGCTGCACTCCCACGTCGGCGGGGCCGTGGATGCCGCCATCATGTGGAGCATCGCTCACCAGCAAGGGATCCGCCTGCCCAGCAAGGATTACTGGGACTTTGTGGACCTGATCGGCGTCAGCCGCCCCGACAAAGTGCACAGTCTCGCGGAGTATGACGCCATCTTCCGCTGGACCGAGCTCATCCAGTCCAGTCCGCTCGCCATTGAGCGCTCCGTGTATGAGATCATCGGCGGCGCTTACCGGAAAACGAACATCACCACGCTCGAGCTGCGCTTCAATCCGATGAAGCGCAATCGCGAGGGTGAACAGGACCTTGACCACATCATCAGCGCCGCAATTCGCGGGCAGGACCGTGCCCTCCTCGAGTATCCGCTGGTCCGCTCCGGCCTCATCCTCATGATGGACCGCACGTTTTCATATGACCTCAACACGATCATCGTCGAGAAGGCCCTGCGCTATCACGGGCGCGGCGTGGTCGGCGTCGACATCGCCGGCCCTCCTAACCCCGACTTCTCCTACCGCGCCCACCAACCGCTGGTGGATCGCGCCCGCGATGCTGGGCTGGGCATTACCATCCACACCGGCGAGGAGGGGCATGTCGCGGACATGTGGGAGGTGGTGGAGTGCCTGCGCCCCGACCGCGTTGGACATGGCATCCTCTGCGCCTACGATGAGCGGCTGATGCGGCATGTCGCCGAGGCAGGCATCGTGCTCGAGGTCTGCCCCACGTCCAATCTGCGGACGCGGGCGGTCCGCGACCTCGACGAGCTGCGCCACATCCTGACCACCCTGCGCGCCAACGGGATTCCCGTCACCATCAACACCGACGGCCCACAAATGCTGGCGACGACGATCCTCAAGGAGTATCGGGTCCTCCTGGACAACGGCATCTACTCCGATGCCGACGTGCGCCGGGCGATTGACGTGGCGTCCAGCGCGAGCTTCCTGAACCGCTCGTGCGACCTCCCGTAGGGTCTAGCGGAACCGGGTGGGTGGCGCACCGCTTGCTCCTCGGGCCGCTCGCATCCTCCTTGACCGCGCAATGGCCCTCCGTGGACCGCGAAAAGGGGGAGGGACGTCTGTGGCGTCCCTCCCCAGGAGTGGATGCGTCCCCGCGGAAATCCTAGAATGACAGGACGCAGCCGCCGGTGTTGTTACTGAAGGCGTTGCTCCAGAGCGACTGGACCGGGAACGTCGCCCCGTTCATGTTGACGCTCGCCGACGCGCCCTGGCCGGAGGTAATCCAGGCGCACTTGTCGCCATTCTCGGCGCCGCCGCTGTCGAGCCAGCCGCCGTTGGGGAAGATGTCGGACTCGGTCTCGGCGAACTCGTGGCCACCCACGATGGTGATGCCGGCTTTGGAGCCGAGGCCGTTGAAGTTCGCGCCACAGCTGGCCCCGGCGTCGGTGATGTACGGCATGTTGGTCCAGGCGATGTTGCCGAAGCCGGAACTCACCGAGCTATGGTACGCGCAATACTGCGTGCCGAAGCCGCTCGAATTGTGACCCGTGGATGTGTTGATCACGTACTGGGCGGTGGTATTCGAGCTGGCGGAGGTGTTGCCGAAGTGGCCCGCCGCGTTGACCGCCTCACCGGCGAGCTGGCTCTGCGTCGGGCTGGACGGCGCCGCGCTGGCGTTGTCGAACCAGACGCCCGCGAGCACGCCGGTGGGATTGGTGGCGTGCGTGCCCGAGGAGCCGCACGTAATGGTCCCGCTGGCGACGCCCTCACAGTACTGGGTCACCGAGTTGTTCCACGAGCTGCCGCCGACGTGATTGAAGAAGTTTTGCTGGATGGCGGCCTCGCCCGAGGGATCGTTGCTATTCCACTGCGAGCCCCAATACACAAGGTAGACTCGGTCCGCGCCGGTCTCAACCCCGACACCCCCAACGCCGCCGTGGTAGGTCAGGTTCTGTGTCCGGCGGACACGTTGGGGTTGCGCGTGGCTATTGCCGAACCGCGTGCCCATGCCATGCGCCGGACCCATGCCGGTGACGTGGGCCGGCGCGAGCGGCGCGGCGCCCGCGTGACCCATCGGTCCGGCGACCATGACGGCGGCCGCGAGGGCGACAACGCTCAATCCCGACAGGCTGCTCAAAATGACCGCGTTTCGTTTCACCGCTGTGCTTCTCCCATTGTGGAATGGATAGGAACGGCAACAGCGCCGTTCCGTGCGTGGGCCGCCAGATACCCCTGTCCCGCGCGATAGCGCGCGGCACGGCTCGCAACCAGCGCGAGTGGAGTCCCAGCTTGAACGACCCAGGACAGCATGAAGCGCGGGCGGACGTGCCAGCAGCGCGCGTCCGCGAGGGTTCCGGGCGTATCCTCCTTTGGGGAACAGAGCCTCATAGACCTCCGCATACACAGACATCCGCATACACATTCGCCGCCCATCGCGAATCCAGGCCCAGACAAGACCAGGCGGAGGTGGAAGCGAAGGGCGGCGAATCACGACATGACACAGTGTACTGGCTGGCCGCGGGGCTGTCAAGGCCAGCTAGCTACATCGCGACGTGATATCCAGGAAGCGGGCGTGGTGGTGAACGCGGACCGTATCGGGCAGGGCGATAGCGCGGATTGGGCCAGAGGCCTGGTATCGTGAGTAGGTAGCGGCTACGCTCACGATGATGGGGTACGGGGCCGCCCACCTGGTAACCCCTGCGTGCTGCGTGAAACCTGATGGGGTACTAGATGAGTCGGGGAGCGGAGCGTGATGAGTGATAGCTTGCGACACGGCGCCGTGGATGACTCGGTGATTGGGGATGATGCAATAACCGAGGATGATCCGGTAATCGGGCTTGATCACGTGCAGGTAGTGGTACCGCGGGCAGAGGAGGCGCGGGCGCGCTGGTTCTACGTGGAGGTGCTGGGACTGCGTGAGATCCCGAAGCCGGAGGCGTTGCGCGCCCGTGGCGGGGCCTGGTTTCGCGCGGGCGGGGGCTCCATCCACATCGGATTGGTGGACGACTTTCAGCCGGCACAGCGCGCGCACCCGGCCCTGCTCGTGCGCGACCTAGCCGCCATGCGCCGGCGGCTGGAGGACGCGGGCCTGCCGATTGGCGATGACGTGCCGATTCCTGGCTACCGGCGTCTGGAGACGCGTGACCCCTTCGGGAACCGAATCGAGCTCATGGAACGGCTCGGCCTCACGGCTGGCGACGCGGGCGATGCGCCAGCGGGCTCCGCGACCAGCGCTGGGGAGGTCATCAAGTCACGCGTACGCGACCAATTCGGGCGCACCGCGGAGGCCTATGTGCGCAGTCAGGGCCACGCCGCCGGCGAGGACCTCGCGCGGCTGGTCGCGCTGGCGGAACCGCACGCGGCCGACCGTGCGCTGGATGTGGCGACGGGCGGCGGCCACACCGCGCTGGCGCTCGCGCCGTTGGTGGCGCGTGTGGTGGCGACCGACCTGACTCCCCGCATGCTGTCGGCCGCGCGGACCTTCCTCGCCGTACGCGGCATCGTCAACGCCGATTTCGTGCTCGCCGACGCCGAGCGGCTGCCGTTCCTGGATGAGGCGTTCAATCTCGTGACCGTGCGCATCGCCCCGCACCACTTCGCTGACGTGCGCGCGGCGTGCCGCGAGATGGCCCGCGTGCTTCGACCGGGCGGCCGCCTGGTCCTGATCGATAACGTCGCGCCCGAGGATCTCGCGCTGGATGCCTTCGTCAACGACCTGGAGCGGCGCCGCGACCCAAGCCATGTGCGCTGCTACACACCAACGGAATGGGTGGACCTGATCCGCGGCGCGGGGCTCCGCGTGACCCACACCGAGACGATGCGCAAGGCGCACGACTGGGCCGAGTGGACAGCGCGGTCTGAGATGCCCGCGGACGCCCGGGAGGCCCTGGAGCGCGATGTGCTCGCGGCGCCGGCCGCCGCCAAGCGCGAATGCCTGATCGTGGAAGAGGACGGGCACGTGCGATCGTGGTCGAGCGCGGCGCTCATCCTCGCGGCGGACAAGCCCCAGCCCGGCCACGGTGAGCCCGGCCTCGGTGAGCCCATGCGTTGACGTGCCGCCAGCCCGCGTGGTACATCTACAGCATTGGAGATGTCGCGCACCCGTCCCGCCCAACACCGGGCGGGACGGGCACAGTGGCCGCGAGCGCGCGGCGCGGGAATGCGGGAGTGACGGCAGAGAGACTCCACGGCGGGTCATCACGACGCCCAGGCACGGTCGCGGGGCCGCGCGCTGGGCGTTTTCGTTCCCGCCCCCGGACAAGCGGCAAGCGACTGGATGTGAGTGATGATGCGATGCGCGCACACGGGGAGGCACCAATGACGCGGGGCTCGGGGCACACTGTGACGCCGGAGTGGACGGAGAAATTCGGCAATCAGGGACTGACATTCGACGACGTACTGCTCATCCCAGCGGAGTCCGACACCCTTCCGAGTGATGTCACCACGGCCACGCGCTTCACACGCGAGATCACCCTGAACATCCCCATCAGCTCGGCCGCCATGGATACCGTCACCGAGGCACGCCTGGCGATTGCGCTGGCCCGCGAGGGCGGTATCGGCGTCATCCATCGCAACCTCTCGATCGAGGATCAGGCCGCCGAAGTGGACAAGGTCAAGCGGTCCGAGTCCGGGATGATCGCCGATCCGATTACCCTCAGCCCGGATGATTCGTTGCGCGCCGCCCTCGCCGTCATGGCCAATTACCACATCTCGGGCATCCCCATCACCGAGACGGGCCAGCTTGTCGGCATCCTGACCAATCGCGATCTGCGCTTCAGCGACAACCTGGATGTCCCCATCCGCGACGTGATGACCAGAGAGCCACTGATCACGGCCCCGGTGGGCACCACGCTCGAGCAGGCGCGCGCGATCTTCTCGCGCCACAAAGTTGAAAAGCTGCCGGTCGTGGATGACCATGGGCAGCTCAAGGGCCTCATCACGGTCAAAGACATCCAGAAGAAGATCAAGCATCCCTTGGCGGCGAAGGACGCGCGCGGGCGCCTGCGTGTCGCCGCCGCGGTGGGCGTTGGCCCCGATATGATGGAGCGCTGCGAGGCGCTGATCGCCGAGGAGGTGGATGCGCTGGTTGTGGACACCTCGCACGGCCATTCGCGTATGGTGGTGGAGGGTGTGCGCCGGGTTGTCCGCGAATTCGGCGGGCGGGCGCAGATCGTCGCGGGGAATGTCGCCACCGCCCCCGCCACCGAGGCGCTGATCGCGGCGGGGGTTGATGGCGTGAAAGTCGGGGTAGGGCCTGGTTCGATCTGTACAACCCGCATCGTTGCCGGCACGGGCGTCCCCCAGATCACGGCCATCTTCGACTGCGCGCGCGCCGCCGCGCCTCATGGTATCCCCATCATCGCCGACGGCGGCATCCAATATTCGGGCGACATCGCTAAGGCCATCGCCGCCGGAGCGGACTCCGTGATGCTGGGCGGCCTGCTGGCCGGTGTGGACGAGAGCCCAGGCGAGCTCATCATCTCCCAGGGCGAGCGCTACAAGGACTATCGCGGCATGGGATCGGTCGGGGCAATGAAGCGCCGCGGGTACAGCAAGGACCGCTACTTCCAATCGGGAATAATCGACGAGAGCCAGCTCATCGCGGAGGGCATTGAGGGCCGAGTACCCTACAAGGGGCCGCTGACCAACGTGATCTATCAACTCGCGGGCGGGCTGCGCCAGGCCATGGGGTACATGGGGTCCGGATCGCTTGACGCGCTCAAGCGTGCCCGCTTCGTACGCATCACCGGTGCCGGCCTGCGCGAAAGCCACCCGCACGACGTCCTCATCACCAAAGAGGCTCCGAACTACGGGCTGGGTCGCGGCCTTTGAACACGGAGAGGTGCGCCTGAGCTCGGCGCGGCCCGCTCGCACGGCACGAGGCCCGCTCCCACCTGATTTGCCGTGCTATCCGAGAGGGAGGTACAATAGAGGCGTCGCGGACTGGCGGAGTCATCGGCCGGCCCAGGAGGGAGTAGCACCATGGTGGAGATGACCGTCGAAAGCGTACGCATCAATCTCACCAACGGTCAGCGAGTGGTAATCCTCAAGGACGCACCGGCCGACCGCTACCTGTTCAT
>JANWHL010000008.1 GCA_025450405.1 Ktedonobacterales bacterium | reverse complement strand
GGTCCCCCCCTTGGAGGACATCATGATCGGCTTCGAAGGCCCCGACGGCGACGAACGCGGCGCGCCCGAGCTGCGCGAGCAAGTGTCCGCCGCCCGCGACCGTGTCGCCGAGCTGCTGCTGGTGATAGTGGGCATCTCAGCCGCGGTGGGTCTGGTGACCAATCTCCTCGCCACCTACGTCCATGAAGGCGTCCTCACCTCAGGCGAATGGCTGGCGCTCTTGGCGGCCGCCGCGGCCACCCTGCTGCTGGCGCTCCTCGCGCTCACACGCCTGCGCCTGACCACCCGCGAGCTGGACGAAGAGATTGAGGTCGCGGTCCCCTTGCTGGTCCCCGCCGCCAACACCGCCCTCACCGCCGACGTGATCGAAATCAGCGGCTATGGCGCCGTCACCACCCTGGCGCACGCCGCCGTAGCGAAGCTGCCGCCCGATGGTCGCGCCGATTTCGCGTTGGCGGCACGGCGCATCGACCGTGGCGCGGGCGGCCTCGGCGCGGCGCCCGCCCTCACCCTCGT
Organism: Ktedonobacterales bacterium; assembly: GCA_025450405.1. Classification (GTDB taxonomy): domain Bacteria; phylum Chloroflexota; class Ktedonobacteria; order Ktedonobacterales; family JADMIN01; genus JANWHL01. The sequence continues at coordinate 10,966 of JANWHL010000008.1, read as the reverse complement.
CCCGCTGGGCGGCGGCGAGGAGGCCGACGACGAGGAGAACGCCCCGGCCCCGCCCTCCATGCCGCTGCCCGCCGCCGGTATCAGCCCCCACGACCCCACCCTCTGGCTCCTCCAGCTCCTCCAGGTGATCGTGGCCGCCGAGTGCCTGGACGAATCAGAGCGACTGCTCGGGCCCGGCGCCATCTTCCACCGCGGGCGCTGGCTGCGCCGTCGCACCCCACGCCTGAAGGACATCACCTGGGACGACGTGACCGCGACCGCCGGCGCGGCCCAGCCGTTCACCCGCCTCCGCGGTCTGCCCGGCCTCCGCCAGCGCACCACCGTCCCTGTGCCCGCGCGCATCCTCCTGACCGACGTGGCCGCCGAGTTGGCGCGCGTCAAGCGCGCCCCCGCCGCCGCGCTCCCGCTTCGTCGCGGCGCCGCCCCCGTCCAGGACCGGACCGACGAAGCCCACCTGGTGCCGCTGCTCCTGCTCGACGCCGGCCGCGCTGGCTGGCTGACCATCAGCGGCGTCGGGCGCATCAGCTCCCATGCCGCGCCCCGGTCGGGCCAGCCCGCCGGGGGACTGACCACCCGCGCCTTCCTGCGCAACGCCCGCGATCCCGGCCTGCGCCGCCGCGCGCTGGAGGAGGAGGCGGCCGCCATCGCCCGCGCCGACGAAGGCGTCCCCCGGCCCGGCATCCGTCCGCCCGCCGACAACCCCCTGAGCGCTGCCGGCGACCCCGAGGGTCCCACGGCCCAGCATGTCCGCGCCTGGCGCAACCTCTACCGTGGCGCCCAGCGACCACGCGTCGCCCGCGTCTATCTCGGCGCCCAGGGCCGCTTCCGCGTCCGCCTCTCGGGCCGCGGCAGCGCGGCTGACCAGGCCCTCTACGCCTGGGCGGTCGCCCTCGCCCGGCGCGTCGGCGCCCTCGACCTCGAAGTGTTCCTCTCGCGCCTCGCCGAGCGCCAGCAAATCGTCCCCTCCCGCCGCTTCTGACCCCCATGCTTCTCCTGAAGATAGCCCAATAGCTGGGCCGTGGGCGCCCAATCCTCAGGGTACCGTCTTCTTGCCATGCAGGATTCCCGCGAAAATAGCCCGTTGCCCGTGCGCGGATCTCGAAGCTCAGGACTCCCTCGAAAATAGTCGGCCGCCCCCCACAAGCCGCCCGCAGCTCAGGATGACACGCGGACCTTCAATTCCGCATCCTCGCCACACTACCCCGCCCGCCCTTGGTCACTCAGGTTTGTGCGCCGGGCTCCCCTCGCCCCGCAGGGAGAGGGGCCGGGGTTGACGACCCCTCTGTGTCCTCTTTGTGCACACCGTCTCCCCCCGCCCACGCGTCGAGGCGCCCTGACATTCGTCAGAGCGCCCCGGAGGGTCGCCATTGCCGTCCCGGCGCGACCGCGGCGCGACCGCGATGCCCGTACCGTGCGGCTACGATCTCTTGCGGCTACGAGGCCTTCGCGAAGTTGTCCACCTTCCAACCGCTGGACTGCTGGACCAGCTTCACCAGGATCGGCCCCGAGTCCGTCTGCCCGGTGGATACCTGGACCACAATGAGTGTCACCTGGATGGAGGCCGACGTCCCGGACACCGTGTAGGAGGAGGTGATGGGCGTGCAACCCGCCCACTTGATATCGTCGACCGCCCCACCGAACAGGGCCTGGACGTCCGCCACCGAGGCGTTGCCCTTGTAGGCGTCCGAGAAGACATTGTGCAGCAGATCGGCGTAGTTCGCGCTATGCAGGTCCTTGCAGAACTCCTGCGTCACCAGCAGCGCCCCGAGGTCAGTCCCCTGCAACGACGTGCCGATCGTGCTGATCTTCCAGGCGCCACCTTCCACGTCGAGCGAGAGCTGCCCCTGCTTCTGGCCCAGCTTCGTGCGCGCGATGCTCGCCGTCAGGCTGGCGTTGGTGTCGCTGTTGCCCGTGCCCAGGCCGACGAGATCGCAAGCGCTCACCGTGCCATCGAGCTGATCGTGCAGCTTGGCCTGGCTGACGAAGACCGCCTGGGTCAATGTGCCTGTCACCGCGCTGCCCAGCATCCCGTAGGCCGCCGTGTAATTCTGGCTCTGGAGGGCCTGGCAGTACGCGCCTGTCGCCAGCAGCGCGCCCATGTTCACGCCCAGCAGCCCCGTGTCCAGCCCGTCAATCTTCCACGTGCCGTGCTCATTCTTGAGCTTCAGCGTCCCCTGCATCGAGCCAGCGGTCGAGCGCGTGATGACGGCCTGAATGGCCGCCGTATCGCTGCCCAGGCTGTAGGTGTAGCTATTGCTCCCCTGCGACGTCGCGCAGTTCGTTACCGTGCCCTCGATCTTGTCCAGCGCGGTGGACGCTTGCGTGTACTGGTCCTGGGTGAACTGCCCCTGGAGGCCGCTGGAGAGCAGACCGTAGCCCGCCGTGTAATTCTGCGTCTTGAGCGCGGCGCAGAGCTCACCCGTAGCGACCGCTGGCGCGAAATACTGGACGGCGGCGAAGCCCGCGCCGCCGCCCGTGGCCAGCAACAGCACCGCCGCGATCCCAAGGCCGATCCACAGCCCGCGCCGCGACTTCTTTGGCTTGGCCGGCATCGGCGGCTGGAACGCCTGCGATGCCATGCCCGGCTGACCATAGAAGCCCTGGGACGGCGCTCCCGGCTGGCCATACGCGGCTTGCGACGGCGCCCCTGGCTGCCCATACGCCCCCGATTGGCTTGGCTGGCCATACGCCCCCGATTGGCCCGGCTGACCGTATAGGCTCTGCGATGGCGCGCCCGGCTGCCAGTACGCGCCGGATTGTCCCGGTTGGCCGGCGGGCGGCGCTCCGCCCCAGCTCGGCTGGGCCGGCTGTCCGTACTGGCCGTACTGACCATACTGGCCGAACTGGCCGCCCGATGGCTCAGACGCCCCAGGTGATGGTTGATTGCTGGGATCGTACGGACCTGCCATGTTGAAGAGTCCTTCCCCGCTGGGCCAGTGCCCTTCCAGCGGCTCAATGCGCGGGCCTAAGGGCTTGCCACACGTAGATATAACGGAGCACCCGGCTCCGAGTATCCCCGTACGCTTGGCGGCAATCCGGCGGGCGACGGGCGCGCCAATCGGGCCGTATTGGGACTTGCCGCGCTGTTGCGGGCTTCGTACAATACGGCAGAGAAGTTGGAGGAGCGATCCATGCCGCGCACACGCACCGCCAGCACCCGCATCATGCGACTCGAAGCCGAGCCGCTCGACCTGCCGCTCCGCGAGCCGTTCACCATCGCCACCGGCCGGATGGACGCCGTCCACAACGTGTTGGTGCGGGTCACGCTGGCCGACGGCACCGTGGGCCTGGGCGAGGCCGCGCCCTTCCCGCCCAGCGGCGGCGAGACCCAGGCGACCACCCTCGCGGCGCTCGCGGACATGACCGCACTCGTGGAAGGCGCCGATGCCGTCCAGTGGCGCCCGCTCGCTCATGCCCTCGACGCCAGCTTCGAACACCAGGCGGCCGCGCGGACCGGGGTGGAGGCCGCCGTCCTCGATGCCCTCACCCGCTCGTGGGGTGTGCCGCTCAGTCACCTCTTCGGCGGGGCCGAGACCTCCCTGCGCACCGATATCAGCATCCCCATCGTCGCGCCCGCGCACGTGCGCACGCTCGCGGCGGAGTACCAGGCGCGCGGGGCGGCTACCATCAAGCTCAAGGTGGGCACCACCGTGCGCGCGGACCTCGAGCGAGCGCTGGCGGTCCACGCGAGCGCGCCGGGCGCCGATCTGCTCCTCGACGGCAACCAGGGCTACTCACCGGCCAACGCCGTCCACCTGATCCGGCTGCTGGCGGCTGAGGGCGTCCAGCCGATCCTGTTCGAGCAGCCAGTCCATCGTGAGGATCTGCTCGGCCTGCGCTTCGTCGCCGAGCATGCTGGCGTGCCCGTGGCCGCCGACGAAGCGGTCCACACCGCCGCTGACGCCCTGCGCGTGGCGCGACTGGGCGCCGCCCACGTCGTGAACATCAAGCTGATGAAAGCCGGAATCGTCGCCGCGCTGGACGTGGCCGCTGTCTGCCGCGCCGCCCATCTGGAGCTGATGGTGGGCGCCATGCTGGAATCGCGTCTGGGCACCGCCGTCTCCGCGCACTTCGTGGCCGGCCAGGGCGGCTTCCGTTACATCGACCTCGATACGCCCCTGCTGATCGCCGGCGACCCCTTCACCGGTGGCTACACCGAAGACGGCACGCTCTACTCCATCGCCGACGTCCGCGCGGGCCACGGCGTCGCTCGCCGCGCATAGGGCTCGAATCTCCGTTGCCTGACATCCCGCACCCATGCGGCTGTGGGCCAGCCATATCCCGCCATCATGGTGACGTGGAGTCGTGCGGGTGTCTTCTCTCCGTGCTCTCCGTGTCCTCTGTGGTTCCATTCGTCCCTCGTGTCCCCGCCCGATCACTCGATATCGCGCCCCCGCGGCTCGTACGGCTCCCCGTCGATTCCCCACGACGCCACATGGCGCGGCGTCACCCGAATCAGCTCTGGGTCCGCGCCGGGACGGATCTCCCGCCCGCCGGTGTCGAGCGCCTCCGCCCGCCCGCGCACCTCAACGCCCCGCGGGTGGCGCGGCCCCGCCACGTCGTCCACCACAAACGCCACCCGTCCGTCGCGTCGCACATCGCGTAGCTTCTTGCTACCGCCCATGCCCCAGCCCGCGATATCAATGGTGTCCAGCGCCTCATTGTACAGGTACCCCACCGGGACCACATGCGGGTTGCCGTGAGCGTCCACCGTGGCGAGCCGGCCCGTGCGCTGGCCGCGGAGGTAGGCGATCTCGTTCGGGGTGAACACACTCACGGCGCGCTCCTCATCTGACGAACGGCTCCCATTCGGCGGACACCCGCGCGGCCCAGTTACGGCGCCGCGACGGGCGGCGCGATCGGCCGCCCAAGCACGAAGCCCCGCTGCGGAGCCAGGTGGAACCCGAAGCGCTCGTACAGCCGGTGGGCCCGGTGGTTACGCTCCTCGGTGTTGAGCAGAATGCGCCCCGCCTGCTCGCGCTTGAAATAGCGGATGGCCTCGGCCATCAGGCGCGCGCCGATTCCTTGCCCCTCCGCCCGCGGATGGACGGCGATCCGCACCAGGTAGCCCCCCCGGAAATCCACCGCGTTGAACTGATAGCCCGCGATGCCCCGCTCATCCTCGGCGACCACAAAGTACGGATACGTCGCGGCGACCTCCAGGAACCCCTCCGCGTCGTAGTGCCAGAGCTGGTCGAAACACGCATGTTCCACGTCGAGGACGCCGCGCACATCGGCGGCGGTGAAGGGGCGCACACGCACCCGCTGGTTGCCCTCCATGGGGATCTCGGTCCCCTCCTTATCGTAGGCACGCAGCAGCGTCACCATCTGGAACCCACGTGCCTCCAGGGCCGGCTTCAGCCAATCGGCCTCCGTGTCACTACCTGAATAGTAGAGCATACGGGTGCCGAGCGCCGCGAGCGGGCGCTCCACCGCCGGCAGCAACAGGTCGAGATGCTCGGCGAAGTGAGCCCCCTGGCTCCAGGTGACGCCGAATCCGCCTACCCAGGCGCTCGGCGGCACCACCGAGCTCGCCAGCAGGAACCCCAGCAGACTCCCTCGGCCAATGCGCCCCAGCGGTCCCGGCGGCGTGCTGAATGTCCCCACGCCTGGCCGCGTGGCCAGCATGCGCGCCAGCTCGTCTTCGGCGAAGCGCGCGTAGGTGTACTCCGACGTTTCCAGCAGCCGCCGCAGACTGGCGATGTCGCCCGGCACCAGTTCGCGCACCGTCAGCGTCTCGTGTTTGAGCATCCGCTGCCCCACCCTGTCGCCATTCGCGCCCGTCTCATCCCACTGCTGGCTCGTCCTCGCGGCGAGACTTCGTGGCCGAAGTCTGTGTCGGGGCGTCCGCTACACCCCCCGCAGTCTACGCGCCGCGCCGATCGCTGTCAATCTCGACAGCTCGCTCGCTCAGCACCCGGCGGCCACTCGGCGCCCACCGGTGTTCCCCCCACCCGCGCCACTTCCGTGGGCGATTCCGCCGGCGGAGCCGCGGATTCCGCCTGGTCGCCCGCCCGGATCTGTGCCATACTCATCCATGGGTGGTGCCCACTCCCCGGCGCCTGACCGCGCGGTCCACGTCCGCCCAGCGCTGGCGGCCAAGCGGTGCCGGACTGGACAGCTGGACTATACTACTCGCACAGCGGGACGCGGGTGTCGCGACCCCCACCGCCCACCAGGAGAGGATGACCACCCGCCCGAGCCAGCAAAGGAGCCCCTCCGTGGATCCGAGCAAGCCTCGCTCTTATCGGCGCTCCGTCGTGCTCACCAGTAATGTCGCCGTATTCGCCGTTCTGGCCGTGTGCTGCCTTCCCGGCGCGTGTCAACCTGGGCAGACCCACTTCACCGTCTGCGCCGTCGACCGCATCAACGGTCGCAGCGCCCAGTCGGATTCGTCCGCCGGTCAGGTTGGCAACTGCGAGGTCAAGCTCGGCACATCGGGGACGACCTACAAACCCGCGTTTGGGCTGCAGACCGTCACCGGTGATTTCCGTGCGCTCACAGAGTCGCAGGTGGTCGTCGTGCGGGCCACCGACACGGATGGCCGTAGCCCGCTCGCCAATGCGGACATCCAGCTGATCATCGCTGGCGCGAACGCGGCGCATCCAACCATCCACACGGACAAGGATGGTTTCGCGTCCTACACCTATTCCGGCACACATACCGGGACCGACACCATCACGGCGGCGACGAGCGGCAGCAGCTCGGCCGCATCCCACACCTCCAGCGACGCCGTCATTCATTGGCGGCACGCGTCGACCATCGTGCACCCGATCATCTTCCTCCACGGGTTCAGCGAAGACGCCAACGTCATCGAGAGCCAGCAGGAATGGACGGCGGAGTTCGAGGCGTTGGACATGACGTATGATCCCGCCTTCATCGAGACATTCTGTTATACCGACGACAAAGCCTACAGCGATTCGTCACACCCTGCCCGCTGCCCGGCGCCCCTCACGCCCGGCGGCGCTCCGGCCAGCCCACCGGACTGCTCCTCCCAATCCTGCCGCAGCGATGGCTCCATCGACGTCGACGCGATCGAGCTGGCCCGGCGCATCCTCGACCTCCACGCGCGTGTGAAGGGCCTGGGGCCATCGGGTTCGACGCCCAAGATCACCCTGATGGGCTACAGCATGGGCACGGCCATCTCGCGCACCATGCTGGCGGGGTGCCTCAACACCAGCACGACGCTGCCCGCGGACAGCCTACTGTGCAAACAGGCCTCCGCCAGCGTCGATCAGGCCTTTTTCCTCAACGGCGTCCAGCAAGGGTCCTGGCTGATGGTCGTCAAGACCACCCTGGATGGCTCGCGTGTGAGCGGGAACGGCATCCCAGGCGGATCAGCCAGCTCCTTCGTGTCCGTCTGGCCTCTGCTCGCCCAGAGCGTCTTCTCCGCCGTGGACCAGGTGGCGCCGCTCCGGCCCGATAGCCTCGCCGCGCGCGACATGACCCCACAGAGCGGCAATATCCTCGCTCACAACAGCGTGGATCCACCGGCGACCGTCCAATACTACACGTTCTATGGCAATATCCAGCTCCAGCTCGGTGTGACCATTTTCGTGTACCAGTTGCCTGGCAAGGTGTCGGCGCCCCTGGGCGACCTGGTGCTCCTGGCGCAGGACGAGCACGCAAAGACCACACCGCTCTGGGGCGGCGCCGCCCTCTGCGATAGCTGCGACCCCGCCTCGGCGTCCACGAGCTATGCCGCCAGTGGCAATTACCATGGCTGGGCGCTTGGCGACCCGCAACGTCTCGACATGTCGGCCTTCAGCGGCGTCCTCGCCGCCCCAACGGCCGCGTCCAACATCGCGGCGCTGCGGGGGCTCTGGAATTCACCCGTTCAGCATCTGGGCATCACGCAGCCGCGCGCTCAGGCGCCCGGGTCCGCGCTCACGGTCCACGACGCCACCGGCACACTGGGCGGTGGCGCGGTGGATATGCCGAGCGAGATCCTCGCCATGCTCCTCATGAACGGCGAGACGCCGGACACCAACCCCTAGCGCGGAGGACACGACCATGCGGCAGCCATCACGCACATCCATGCGCCGGCGTCTGGTCCGGCCCCGTGCCGGCGACCCACGCCTGGTGCGCGCTCCGCTCACCCAGTTGCGGGCAACCGCGCGCGCACTCCCACGCTCGACGTACCCCTTCCTCGGCGGGGCCGCGTTGCTCCTCACCATGGCGCTCGCGGCGCTGGTCGGCCTCACCTCCGTTCCCACGATGCCCGTGGGCGCGGCGCCGCTCTGGCTCGCCGGCGCGGGTGACGCCCAGCCTCCGACCCAGTATCCCCAGATCGCCAGCTTTGTGGATCCGAAGAATGACACCGCCTTCAGCGTGCGGCTGGTCGCCGCGCCCGGCCACCCCGCCGGCGAATTCACGTTCGTCTTCTCTACGGATAACCAGGTCACGGGGATCGCGCCGCTGACAAAACAAGCCGATGGCTCGCTCACCCAGGACTCGGTGCCCAACAACCAGAACTGCCAGGTCGGCTTCGAGACGGAAGCCGCCGCGACGGCGCCCAACCCGCCCGCGAAGCCGCAAGCCGCCTTCACCTGGCGAGCGGATCAGTTCGTCTCGCTCCAGGTGGACTTCGATGCCACGGCGTCCCAGGGCAGTCTCCTCAGGTACAGCTGGGACTTCGGCGACGGCTCACCCGCGGGCGATGGGCCCACGCCTACGCACATCTATGCCCAATCGGGGACCTACACCGTCACATTGCTCGTCACTGACTCCGCCAACCAGCAGAGCACCGCGCAACAGCCAGTCACCCCCACGCAAATCGTCATCTTCATTAGCCAGACCGGCCCGCGGATCGCCGGTCGGCCCCAGAATCCGGACGCGCCCCTGAGCCAACGCGTCGCGGGTACGACCACCGGCGCACCCGCGATCGGACCAAGCCCGATCGTCATCGTGCACAAGGGCGGCCCAACCCCAGCGAGCTATCTCGTGTACTTCAACCTGCACGCGGTCATCGATCGGTATGGGATTCTCGCCTACTCCCGCTTTGGCACCGCGTTGATCACGCTCCCGCCAGGCGACATCGATCAAATCTGCCGCCCAACCAACCCCGACTTCGTCGAGATGAACTCCGGCTGCACCGCCTCCGGGTGCCCGGATCCCCTGGCTGCCGTCGGCGGCGCGGTGGCCTCCTTCGACCAATCGATCACACGGTCCGACTACACGACCCTCTACGGGCAAACCTCGCAGGTGGTCAAGGGGCAATACACCACGGCCCAGTTTGTCGCCGCGATGCGCGACCAGGAAGGCCGGGTCGGCAAGATCACCGGCATCTCGCCGATCAACCCATCGACCGTGCGGGTCCAGATTGATATCGCCGGCCAGGCCTATTTCGCCGTCTCGCAGACCGTGACGATCAGTCTGAACGGCCAATCGTCGTCGCGCCACGTCACTTCGTACTACCTGTTGGAGGGTGGCCACTGGCTCTTCTGGTTCTCGGACCGCTAGCCTGATCCCGCTCGTCGTGTGCCCTCGCCGTGTGCCCTTGGCGCCGCCCCGCCGCCGTGGTACCATCCTGGTACCATCACGTGGTCGGGTGCGGCGCCTCAGGATGTGGGCCGCGCACACACCCGTCCACCGTTCGCGCGCCCACCCGGCTGAGGAGGACGACGATGCCGTCGGAGCGCGAGCTGGACGCTGACGCTGAGGGGCTTCCCGGCGCCGCCAGGGATGTCGCCGCGGATGGCCAGGCGGAGGCCGGCGAGCAAGACGGCTTCGCGCTCATCACGATGGAGCTGGAGACCGCGCTCCGGCGCCGCACCCCGCCGCGCTGGCGCGCGCTGAGCACCACCCTCGTCTCGATCATCCTGGTCGCCATCGTGTTCGGCGTGCTGCGCAATGCCGGGGCGCGCTACCCGTCGTCGTCGTCCGCGCCCAACTCCCCATCGCCGGGCCATCCGCTGCTCATCACCGCCAATGTGACCCGTGGCACCGTCACGCTGAACGGCCGCCGTGTCGGGTCACCACCCGTGATCGTCTCCACGTCCGTCCTCGGCGCTGGCCCCAATGTCATCACGCTCTCCGCACCGCCGTTCGCGCCCCAATCCTGCGCCATCGACGGCCCGATCGACCTGTCGAGCGCCAGCAACGCGACGATCACCGGCACCTGCTATCTGGACATCGGCGCGACGCCCGCGGCCGTGGTCGGCTTCACCGAGACCGGCGCGAATCTTCCGCCCGATCTCCGGCTGGACGCCCTCGAAGCCGTGCGCCAGGCCCTCTCGGGCACAGCGCCGGTCCTGACCGTGCCCCCCGGCCAATACTACGCCGCCGGAACCGATGCCCAGGGCCACATCATCAGCCGGCGAGCCGGCCCCGCCCTGATGGGCGTGGTGGTCGTTCAACCTCGCGACGTTCCCAGCCTCGGGCTCATGGCGCCGTCCGACCTCTGCGCTGGCTTCGGATGCCCCGCCGCCGCTCCGGACGCGACGCGTCCCGGCCACGCCCCGTCCGCGTCCACCGCCCAGGTGTGGTCGATTGGCGAGGGCACCCAGGCCACCTGGAGCTTCGTGGACCAGAGCGGCTGGCCGCACCTCGTCGGCGGCGCCACCTATCCCATCGAAACACCACTTTCGCTGACGCTAGCCTACAGCGCGTCCGGCACCTGGCGCGTCCTGACGCCGCCTGGCCAGGATCTCACCAACGCCGTGGACCTCTGCGGGTCCGGGGCGGCGCTGCTGGAGCAAAACACGCGCTGGACCGGCTATGGAGTCGAGCAACTGGCGCATGGCGCCACGAGCTTGACCGGCTGCGTCCTCGATCTCGTGGCGAGCGACCGCTCCGAGCATGGCCGCTTCGTCTGGCGCTTCGGTGTGCTGCTGGCCGCGGACGCGCGGGCCCACGCGACGCTGCCCTTCCTGCCGCTGGCCCCCGCCGCCGAGATTGCCGCCGCCGGTGGCCACACCCTCGCCGGCTAGCCCCAGCGCAAGAGATCGCCACTCCGCCTCCCCAT
>JANWHL010000007.1 GCA_025450405.1 Ktedonobacterales bacterium | reverse complement strand
GTGGAGCGCTTGCTCGGGGGCGAGGTGGTACGTTTGCTCGAAGGCGAGGATGTCGCGTCCGGAGAGGATCGCCATGTGGGCACGTCCGCGGATCAGGTCATTGGCGAGGAAGTACGCCGCGGTGGCGATGGCGATAACAGCCCGCTCGGGCAGCACGCCCAGGCGGTCGAGCGCCGCGGGTGCGCTGGCGACGGCGTCCGGCCGGGCACGCCGGCGCTCGCGGACCAGTGCCAAAGCCGGCCTCGCTTCCTCGGGGACGCCACGGGATCTCATCACCGGTGTCGGTGGTTGTAACGTGTCCGCATGGCCGAGTGCTCTGCTCTTGGTTGCCGATGCGCCAAAGGTCCCGCCGCGCGTAGCCTGGATGGCGGTTGATCGGCGCCGGTGGCGAATGGTACGGTGGGTGCGGCGTGGATGCCGCCTTGCCCACCATGTTAGTTGCCCACCATGTTAGTTGCCCACCATGTTAGTTGCCCACCATGTTAAAGGAGCTTGCCATGGCTGACAACCCCGAAGCGCTCGATCCCGGGCTGGCGCGCGAATTCGTCGCCCGCGCACACACCGACCTCGACCGCGTGAAGGAGCTGCTCGCCGAGCAGCCGCGGCTGGCCAACGCGTGCTGGGATTGGGGCGGCGGCGACTGGGAGACGGGGCTCGGCGCCGCGGCGCACATGGGCCGGCGCGACATCGCCACCTATCTGCTCGATCACGGCGCGCGGCTCGATCTCTTCGCGGCCACGATGCTCGGCCAGTTGGAGATCGTCCGCGCGGCGCTCACCGCCTACCCCGCCGCACTCCACACCCCCGGCCCCCACGGCATCCCGCTGCTGGCGCACGCGAAGGCGGGCGGCGAGGAGGCGGCGCCGGTGCTCGCGTACCTGGAATCGCTGGCGGGGGCGTAGGCACCATCACGCCCCAGTGCCAGCCGGCGCATGGACACGAGGTTCCGGCAGCGGTTCGCCATGCTGTCCGGCCTGCTCGCCGAGCGTCGCGAGCGCGGCTGCGCCCTTGCGCGCCGCCTCCTCGTAGGTCGCCCCATCCGTCACCGGTTGGTACACGCGCTCCGCCCATTCCGGGAGCTTCACCACATAGGTCTGATCTTCATCGGACCACTCAATCAAGATGGCATAATGGCAAGTCATGATTCCTCCCAGTCGCGGGAGCGCTCCACCGCTTTTTGCCAGCCGCGGTAAAGCATGGCGCGCTGGTCGGCCGCCATCGTGGGCGGGACGGTGCGGTCGGCCTTCCAATGCGCGGCCAGCTCGGCCTGATCGTGCCAGAAGCCGGTGGCAAGGCCCGCGAGATAAGCGGCGCCCAGCGCGGTGGTCTCGCGCACCACGGGGCGGACCACGGGCACGCCCAGCACGTCGGCCTGGAAACGCATCAGCAGGTCGTCCGCCGAGGCGCCGCCATCCACACGCAGCTCGCGCAGCGCGATGTCGGAGTCGGCGTGCATCGCCTCCAGCACGTCGCGGGTCTGATAGGCCATGCTTTCCAGCACGGCGCGGGCGATGTGGGCCGCCGTCGAGCCGCGGGTGAGGCCGAGGATGGCGCCGCGCGCGCGGCCGTCCCAGTAAGGCGCGCCGAGCCCCACGAATGCGGGGACGACGTAGACGCCGCCAGCGTCGGGCACCTGGCCGGCGAGCGTCTCCACCTCCTCGCTGGAGCGGATAAGGCCGAGGCCGTCGCGGAGCCACTGGACGGCGGCCCCGGCGATGAAGACGCTGCCCTCCAGCGCGTAGGTGATCGTGGGCCGGTCGGGATGGCCCAGCCCCCACCCGATGGTGGTGAGCAGGCCATGCGCCGACGCGCGCGCCTCGCCGCCGGTGTTCAGCAGCATGAAGCAGCCAGTGCCGTAGGTGTTCTTGGCCTCGCCCGGTTCGAAGCACGCCTGGCCGAATGTGGCGGCCTGCTGGTCGCCCGCGTCGCCCGCCAGCGGGATGGCCGCGCCGAAGACGCGCGGGTCGGTCCGTCCGTAGACGTGGCTCGACGGCAGGACCTTGGGCAGCATGGCGCGGGGCACGTCCAGCTCGCGCAGCAGGTCGTCGTCCCAATCCAGGGTATGGATGTTGAACATGAGCGTGCGCGACGCGTTGGAGTAATCTGTCGCGTGGACACTGCCGCCAGAGAGGCGCCAAAGGAGGAAGGTGTCCACGGTTCCGAAGAGCAGCTCGCCCCGCGTGGCGCGCTCGCGGGCGTCGGGGATGTTGTCGAGCAGCCACTTGACCTTGGTGCCGGAGAAGTAGGCGTCTACGACCAGGCCGGTTTTGGCGCGGATGGTGTCGGCGAGGCCGCGCCGGGTCAGCTCCTCGCAGATTGGGACGGTCAGGCGGCTCTGCCAGACGATGGCGTTGTGGATCGGCCGGCCGGTGTCGCGCTCCCAGACGATGGTGGTCTCGCGTTGATTGGTGATGCCGATTCCCGCCACGTCGTTCGGCCCAGCGCCCGCGCGCACCAACGCGTCGCGCGCGGTGCGGGTCTGCGTGGCCCAGATGGCCTCCGGGTCGTGCTCCACCAGGCCGGGGCTGGGGTAGATCTGGGGAAACTCCTGCTGCGCCAGCGAGACGATGCGCCCGGCGGCGTCGAACACGATCGCGCGTGAGCTGGTGGTCCCCTGGTCCAGCGCCAGGATGTAGCGTGCCATGGCCGATCTCCCCTCCGCGTGCCGGTTGACTCCCTACCGATATCAGCCAGCGAGACAGGTCTCTCCGGCTGAGTATACAAGAGTACTGGGAAGATTGGATAGCGCCGCGCGGCGTCAGCCGCGCCCTCGCCTGGCCTGGCGTCCCGCCGGGTGATTGGCTATTGCAAGCCGCCCGCGCCTCCCCTACAATCCAAAACTGCCATGCGCCGAGCCTGGCCTCCGACCACCAGCGCGAAAGGAGCAGCGCGCGACTCATGTCCCAGGATCGGGTCCCAGGACGGCGCGCGCGACGAGCCCAGATGAGCAAACAGCACGAGCCCGGCCGATCGCGGCGTCTGCCGGATGAGTCGGGCACGGGACCGCGCCCGGCGCAGCGCAAGCTGGCGCTTTCGGGTCTGGTCCAGCGTGCTCTCATCACGTTCAAGGAGCGCGAGGAGCAGCGTCGCGGCCTGCTCAACATCCTCATCCTGGCTCAGGCGTTGCTCGTGCTGGCCTCCGCGCCCGGCTATGTCGGGCTGCCGCCATCCGTTCCGGGAGCGGTGGTTGTCGGCCTGGCGCTGCTCGCCTACCTCAGCGCCTGGGTGTTGAACCAAGTGTTCCACGATGTCGCACGGGCGGCGTACATGCTCCTGGCGGGCGGCGGCACGGCGGTGCTGGCGCTGGTGTTCGTGCTGGCGCTCACAGGCGATTTCGTCGCGGCGGGGCAGGCGTCCTTGCTGCTGCTGCCGGTCATCCTCGAGGCGGGCCTGCTCTTCGCACCGGAGATGATCCTGATCGCCGCGCCGACACTCGTCTTGCTCTCCGCCGTGGCGCTGCTGCTGGCCCTTGCCCTGGGGCCCGCTCAACCGCGGCGCGAGATCTACTTGCTAGTGGTGGACGTGCTGGGCTTGCAGGTGGTGGGCGCCCTGGTCGCGTGGATGCTCGCGCAGTTCGTCTACGACACGGCGACCGAGGCGCAGCGCACCCAGGAGATGCAGTTCGCGCAGGCGCGGCTCGCCGCGCAATCGGGCCAGGCGCTTGACCGTCAGCGGCGCCTAGAGGAGGGCCTGCGCGGCATCCAATTGGCCATCGGGCACGCCCTCGACGGCGACCTGACCGCGCGGGCCACCACCGCCGATAGCGGGCTTGGCGCGGTGGGCGAAAGCCTCAATGCGCTCCTTGCGCGGATGGAGGCGCTGGTTCATGCCTATTCCGCCCGGCAGCGGGTGGAGGCGAGCGCGAACTCGCTGATCGACGGGGCGGGGCGGCTGACCGAGGCCACCCCAGGTGCGCCGGCTGGCGCATTGCCTGCCGGCGGGGCTTTCGGCACCGAGGCGGCCGGCCAGATGCGGGTGAACCTGGGGCGGCGCCTGGGGCGTGTGGAGGCGCTCGCCGCGGAGGTGACGGGCGCCCTGGCGCACAGTCAGGAGGGGCTAAACTCCACGGCGCTCACGGCCACGGAAACGCTGCGCACGGTGGGGGCCGCGCTCTCCGCGGGCGATGGCATGCTGGTGACCGCTCAGCGCGAGATGGACCTGATCGCGCGCATCCGGCGCGCGCTCGCGTCCGCGCTCCCCGCGGACGCGGCCGGCGGCACCTCCGGCGATCTTCCTCCACGCGACGCCAACGCGCTCGATCCGTCGTCGGCCGCGGCGCTGCTGGGGCTGGGTCCGGACCTGGGAGTGGGTGCTCCGGGCATGACGGGTGAGTTCGACATCGTCGGGACCCTCGACGGGACCGATGAGGCGGACGGCACCGACACGCCCAATGAGGTCATCGGAGCCAATGGAGCCAGTGGGTCGCTGCCTGAGAGCATGGCCGCGCCGCCCACCACTGTGGAGCCCGCGGGGGAGGGCGATGTGACCACTCGCGCGTCGGGCGCCCGCCGCCGCCGCAAGGCCGGGGACGCGGCAACGGCGGCGCGCATCGCCGAGATGTGGTTGCTGCTGAACCAGCTCGCCGATGAGTCCGGGCGCCAGGAGCGCGCGGCGGGCACGCTGACTCACGAGCTGGGATTGGTCAATCGTCACGCGCGCGGCGTAGACATTGGGATCGCCTGGGCGCGGCAGGCGCTGGAGGCCGTGCGCCGCAACGCCGAGAAGCTCCATCAGGTGGCCGGGGCGTCGCTGGCGCTGCCGCTTCCAGCGGACTCCGAGCCGATCACGCCGACCGTGCTGCCCGATCTCATCCCGCGCCGGCCCGCCGCGACGCTGCCGCTGGGTGACACGCGCATGCCCGCTGGTGACCTGGCCGACATGGACCTGGCGGCAGCCGCGACCGGCGAGCGCGGTGAGCGGGCGTCGGCCATGGACTCGACCGCGACGGACTCGACCGCGACGGACCCGCCCGCGACGGACACGCCGGTCGCGGGCGTACTGGAGGTCCCCGCGGCGCCAGAGTCGCTGAGCGCGGAGGCCAAGACTAGCGCCGGCGACTCCGTTGATCCGGCGGCCGACGCGCAGGCGACCGCGGAGTAGCGCGTCGGCCACGGGCAGGTGGCGACCTAGCCCATTGCCCGTCACCGGGTTAGTTAGGCGGCGGGGCCGAGGTGATGGCGGCTGGATGGCATAGGTCTTGCGGCCGGGTTCTGTGCCCCCGCCACGCGGCGTTTCCGGGTTTCCCTTCAGGGCACCCAAGCCGGTTCCCGCCTCGCGCCAATGGACGGCGCGGCGCGGCCCTCCGGCGGGCGGCAGGAGCAAGACCGTGGGCAACGCGGACCAGCACATACTCGAACAGACACCCGATCCCATGCCGGCGCGGCGCGTGTTCCACCTCCCCTGGCGCTCGGCCGTCAGCGACGCGCCCGATGCCCCGGTGGATGTGCTCGGCGACGTCCTGACCAGCGCGCCGGCGAATGTGCCGGATCTGCGCGCGGAGGACGCCGCTGACCGGGCGGAGCGGGCGGCGGGGCGTGCGTCTGACATCGCCGACCAGTTGGCCGCGCTGGTGGAACGACTGCTCGGGGCGCGGAGCGTGCGCCCGGCTGATCAGATCGATCAGGCGGGGCCAGCGGATGAGGTCGCGGTCCATGTGGGCGAGGCGACACCTGGTCCCATGACCCGCGTTACGGATGCCGTGGCCCGCGTGGTGGATGCCGTGGCGGGGACGGTGTACGACTACTCAGGCGGCCGCTACGGCGTGGCGCCGTTGACAAGCGGCGACGTGCGCCATGAGCGTGATCGCGAGCGCAAGCGTGCCGAGCCGGTGGCCATCATCGAGGAGCCTGACACAGAACAAGAATCGGGGCGCTCCTGGCTGCCCCTGATCGCGCTCCTCGTCGCTTTGGCCGCGGCGGTAGGGGTCGGCATCTGGCGGCGTGACCGCGCGCGGGAGCTGGCCGGCGTGGCCGCCGAGCGCGGCCGCGTGGCGATGCGGCGCGCTCAGGACCAGGGACGCGTGGCGCTGGGACAGGCGCGGGACCAGGCCGAGCAACTGCGCCAGCGGGCACGGGAAGCGGCCCAGCAGGCGCGAAACGCGGCCGAGCGGCGTTCGCTGATCGCGGCGCCAGGCACCTCGGGCGCGCCGGCGAGCACGGGCACCAGCGGCGTGGCCGTCAACCCGGAGTTCGTCAGCCCGGGCCAGGACCTCACCAGCGCGGACGCGGCATCCGCTGCCGGGGGTATCAGTCAACCCACGCCGTGAAGAGCCCGTTGAGGCCCTCGGTCAGGGTGGGGTGCGTGTACATCTCGTCCCAGAGCGCGGTGTAAGGCAGGCCGTGGCGCATGGCCAGGTGAATGACCGCGTCAGCTCGCTGGCCTCGATGACAAACAAGGAGACGCGCCATGCCACTCGCGCTGGTCGTACATGGGGGCGCGGGGGCGATCCGGCCCGAGCGGCAAGACCCGGCTCGCGCTGGGTGCAGCGCGGCGGCGCTGGCCGGTTGGGGCGTGCTGGCGGCGGGCGGATCGGCGCTGGACGCCGTGCAGGCGGCCATCGTAGCGCTGGAGAACGATCCGGGCTTCAACGCCGGGACGGGGGCCGTGCTGACGGCAGACGGGCGGGCCGAGCTGGACGCCGGCCTGATGGACGGCCAGACGCTCCAGGTGGGGGCCGTGGCCAGCGTCATACGCATGAAGAATCCCATCGCGCTGGCGCGGCGCGTTCTGGCAAGCCCGCACGTGCTGCTGACCGGGACGGGGGCTGAACAATTTGCCCTTGCCGCCGGACTACCGCTCTGCGACCCTGCGGACCTGGTGACGCCCGCGCAGCGCGAACGCTGGCGCAATGGCAATGGGCAGGGTGGCGCCACATCCATCGGCGCGCCGGCTGGTTCCGGCCAACTCGCGGTCGCCACACTCCCCGGCGCGGACAGCCATGCGCTGGACGATGACGGAGACCGCCACGGCACCGTCGGCGCGGTGGCGGTGGACGGAGCGGGACGGGTCGCGGCCGGCGCCTCCACGGGTGGCATCGCCGCCAAGCATCCGGGCCGGGTGGGCGACACGCCGCTGGTCGGCTGCGGCTTTTACGCGGAGGAGGGCTTGGGCGGCGTCTCCAGCACCGGGCACGGCGAGGACTTCATCCGTCTGCTGCTGGCGCGCCGGGCCGCTGAGATGCTGGGCGCGGGCCTCTCGGCGCAGGCGGCCGCCTGCGAGGCCATCTGGCTGCTCCAACGCCGCGCGGGCGGCAGCGGCGGCCTGATCGTGCTGGATGCCGAGGGGCGCGTGGGCGCGGCGCGCAACACTCCGGCGATGGCGTACGCGTACGTCGTCGAGGGGATGGCGGAGCCGATCGCCGGGATCTAGCGCGCGTTCCCGCGCGCCTCGCAAACGCACGCGGGAGCGCGCGTGGCGTGGCGGTCCACGGACGCGTGTGCCACGTGTGCCGCGTCTCCCGCGTGTGCGATGCCGTTGCGCGCCAGTAACCAGCTATGTTATACTAACCGGGTGCCCAGCGCGAGACGGGATACCGAACGCCCTTCATGCCCTCCGTGCTGGTGTCGCGGCGCCTCCCCTGTGCCTCCCCGGTCGCGCCGGTGCTGGCCGGTCCTCCACTTCGCGCTGGTTGTCACACGCGACGCCCGCAAGCGCGGGCCGCGTGGGGGCAAGCCTCTGGCCGCGGCCCCGGCCGCCTGGCCTCGCGATGTGGATGGTCCGCTGGCCCCGTCAGGGCTGCGTGCCGCGAGCGATATCCGCCCCGTGGGAGCGACAGCCACGGGGTTTCACGCGCCGAGACCTAGATGTCGAGAGGGCCGCGGAGGACCATGAAGAAATACAAGCTGAAGACGCACAAGGCGACGGCCAAGCGCGTCAAGATGACGGGCGCCGGCAAGTACATGCACATGAAGGCCGCCCGCACCAAGTACCGCATCAAGAAAGACCCGAACCGCAACCGGTCGTTGGACAAAATGTCGGTGATGGCCAAGGGTGACGCCCACAAGATGAAGCGCCTGCTGCCGTACGGCCTCTAGGCCCGGCGTTTGCGCGGCTCCGCCGGAGGATTGACATGCCACGAGTCAAACGGGGCGTCACGTCCCGCAAAAAGCACAAGAAGGTCCTGAATCTCACCGAGGGCCATTGGGGCGCACGCCATCGCCTGATCAAGACGGCGCGCGAGTCGATGTTCCACGCCCTCGACTACGCCTATCGCGACCGCCGCAACCGCAAGCGCGACATGCGCCGGCTCTGGATCACGCGTATCAACGCGGCCACACGCATGTATGACATGCGCTACGGCGAGTTCATCCACGGGATGCAGCTGGCGGGCATCGACGTCGATCGCAAGATGCTCGCCGACCTCGCCGTCCACGACCTACCGGCCTTCGGTGCCATCGTCTCCCAGGCGCGCGCCGCCCACGAACAGGCGCCCGCGAAGGCTCCGGCCAAGGCACACGCCAAGGCGTAGTCACGCGCGCTTCCGCGCCCACGTCCGGCCCCCGGATTGTCACCGCGCCCGCTCGGGGCCGGCGGCGATGCCGGGGGTTTTTGGTGTTTTGGGGCGTTGGTAGTTCAGGAGGGTGGCCCCTATGCCCAGCATCACCAGCACCGCCAACCCGCATGTGGCCGCCCTGCGCGCCCTGCACACGGGGAAGGGGCGGAGCGAGGCCGGCATGTTTTTGGTGGAGGGGCCGCATCTCATCACCGCCGCGCTGGATGCCCACCTGGTACCGGAGCCGCTGCTCTACGACGCCGACGCGCTGGCCCGCACGCCCGCTGGCCGCGACCTGATGGGCCGGCTGGAGGCTCTGCGCGCCAGCGGCGCGCGCATCTACGACGCCGCCCCCGCCGCCATCGCCCGGGCCTGCGACACTCAGGCGCCGCAGGGCGTGGTGGCCGCGATCCCGATCGCGGGCGTGGCCGCGGACACCGTGCGCCAGCGCCGCCGCGGGCGGGCGCGCGCGCTGGTGCTGATCCTCGATGCCGTGAGCGATCCTGGCAATGTGGGCACCCTGCTACGCGCGGCCCTGGCCGCCGATGTGGACGAGGTCTGGCTCTCCCCTGGCTGCGCCGACCCGCTGGCGCCCAAGGTCGTCCGCGCCGCCAGTGGCGCCACCTTCATCCAGCCGGTGCGCGCGCCGCTGCCCTGGGACGAGGTCGCGGCCCGGCTCGCGGGCGCGCCACATGTGCACCAGGTGGTGCTGGCCGAGGCGACCGCGCGCGATGCCTACGACGAACTCGACCTGACACAGCGCACGGCGCTGATCGTCTGCAACGAGGCCCACGGCCCCACGCGCGAGGCCGCCCGGCTGGCCACCCG
>JANWHL010000006.1 GCA_025450405.1 Ktedonobacterales bacterium | reverse complement strand
CGCTAATGTGGGGCCAGCTCGCGCCGGAAGAGCAGCCACGCGATCAGTGAGAGGACCGCGCCGAGCGCCGCCAGGCCCAGGAAATCCACCAGCGGCGGCGCCGTGCCAAGGAGCATGATGTGGTCGAGCGCGTCGATGCCATAGGTGAGCGGGAAGGCGTAGGCCAGCGCCGAGACGGGCATGGTGAGCGCACGTAGAGGCCCGATGAAGCCGCTGAAGAAGATCGCGCCCACCAACACCAGCATGATCGCCTGCACCGCCTGGGCGTCGCCGCGAGTGAGCAGCGCGATACAGAAGCCAGCGGCCGTGGAGGCCCACGTCAGCAGGAGCAACATCGCCGCGTAGAGCAGCGCCGAGCCGACAAATGGCACGTGCAGGCCGAGTGTCAGGAGCAGGCTCAGTACAACCGCCGTCACCAGCGTCGCCGCCCCGTAGTACAGTGTCCGGCCGAGCAATATCTCACCCGCCGAAGCTGGACCCGCTGCCAGCGTCTCCGTTGCGCCGAGCTGGCGATCCTGCACCAGCGAGAACGCCGCCAGGGTGATGGCGAGGTGCTCCAGCAAGAGTGCCAGCGCGGCCGGTCCATAGAAATCGGCCAGGTCGTCGCCGCCCGCCGCCAGATTGGTAATGCGCGCGGTGAACGGAATGGCGATCACCCGTGCGGGGATGGCGTTGAGCTGCTGGAGGAATTCGTCGAGCTCGCCGACACGTTGCTGCGCCTGTTGGAGCGCGTCGAAGGCCACGCGACGACGCTGGTCGCCGGCGGCCAGCTGCGCCTGCTGAAGCGAGGCGATGGCCTGATCGGTCTCGCTGATGATGGCCGCATAATAGATGTCGGCGGCCGTCCCGCGCTGGCGCGCCTGCGCGTCCACGGCCCGCGCGCGGATCGCTTCAAGCTGGAGCTCGATGCTCGCCAGTCGAGCCTGCGTCTGTGCGGGCGGATCGGTCGGCTTGACGGCGGCCAGCTCGATTTGCAGCTTGTTGAGCTGGGGCAGATAGGTGCTGGCCTCGGATTGCACACCGGCCACCGCCGACGCCACTGCCTCGTCATTGACGCCGGCGATTTGCTGATTGACGGCGTTGTAGAGGGCGATGCGCAGCAGCGGATTGACCACGCTGACGTAGATCGCGAGCGTCGCGCGCTCGCCGTGTGTCACGTCCGCCACCGGGCTGCGCGGCAGCACGATGACCATGTCGATCGAGCCGGTGCGCAACTGGTCGAGCGCGGCGTCCTCGTCCGTGCTGATCCCTTTGATATTGATGTTGGCGTTCAGACCCTGGACGTAGGGCAGGTGCGCGACCTCGATCGCGTCCGGAGAGCCGGGTGGCGTCACCAGAATGCCGGTGGGGCGGAACGCGGAGAGTCGGAAGCCGACCGCGAAGAGGCCCAGGAGGATGAACGGCCCGAGCACGGCCAGTGCGTAGAGGCTCGTCTGGCGGAGGAACTCGCCGCGCCAGCGGACGTTGATTGCCAGAACACGCCGCCACCGCGTGGCCTCTCGGGCACGCCGCTTCTCGCTCGCGGCCGAAGGCTGACGGCCAAAGAGCCGCGACGCCGCGCCGAGGATGCCCCAGTCCGCCGCCGCCCGCGCGCCCTCGCTACCTGGGTCGGGGGCGCCGGTTGCCCGGCCATCTACGCCCTCCGCGCCATCCGCACGCGTGCGGCCCACACTAGCGGCATCGGCGCCCGGGTCGCTGCCCATGGTGGCATCGCGTCCGGGCTCGCGGCTACGCGTGTCCATCGCGCCCGTCCTCTCCGCCGCGCTTGTCCTCGCCGGGCTGGTCTCCGCCAGCGTTGTCAGTGCTCGGCGCGTCCATGCTCGGCACGTCCATGCTCGGCACGGCCAGGTCTGGCTCGTCCGTCGCGGGGTGCAGCGCGCCCAGGCGCTCGCCGGTCCGGAGCTCCGCATCCGCGGAGGGCTCGAAGCGCCCGGCATCGCCCACCAGCCGCAGGAAGACGTCTTCAAAGCGTGGCTGGCGCAACGTGACCGCGCCGACTGAGCAGCCCGCGCGCACCAGCGCGGCGATCAGGCGCGGCGCCGCGTCGCTGGCCGAAACCACCACCACGCGCAGGGTCTCCAGGTCCGCGAACGTAACCTCATGGACCCCTTCGAGCTGCATCAAGTCACGGGCCGCGGCCGCGGTCAGGTCCGCGCTGCGCAGCTCCACCACCTCGCCGCCGAACGCCATGCGCGCGAGGTCCGCGGGGCTCCCCGCCGCCACTAACTCTCCCTGGCGCATGACGGCCACACGGTCGGTCAGCTCGGCCTCGTCGAGATACTGCGTGGTCACGACGACACTCTGGCCCAGGCTGACGATGCGCCGGAAATAGCTCCAGAGGCGGGCGCGCAGGTCCGGGTCCAGACCCGCGGTCGGCTCGTCCACAAAGAGTAGCTCCGGGTCGTGCATGAGGGGAGCCGCCAGCGCCAGACGCCGCCGCTGGCCGCCACTGAGGTCGCCCCCCAAGCGGTCGCGCTGCGCGCCCAGGTCCACCAGGTCGATCACCTCCGCCAACCGGCGTTCGCGGGTCGCACGATCCACGCCGTAGAGCGCGGCGGCATAGCGCAGGTTTTCGGTGACCGTCAACCGCGGGTAGAGCGTGAACCCCTGGGGCATGTAGCCAAAGCGGACCTTGAGCGCCGGGGGCCAGGGGAGCCGGTCGTGGCCCAGCAGGCGCACCGTACCCACATCTGGCGCGTAGATGCCGCACATCAGGCGCACGAGGCTTGTCTTGCCGCTGCCGCTTGGCCCCACCAGCGCGAAGAGCTCGCCGCGCCCCACCTTTACCGACACGTCGATCACGGCCAGGTGTGTCCCCAGCCGCTTGAACACATGGGTGGTCTCTACACTAGCGTCACCAAGGGCACGCTCGCGAGCACCACCAGAGAGAGTGTCTGACGTGCCGGTCACGTGCTCGGAAGGCGCGCGTGCGGGGGTGGCACTTGCGCCGGGGACCTGGGCGCGGTCACCCGGCGCGTGGTCCTTGCGGCCACGCCACCCGGCCCATCCACGCGAGCGCGCCATGTCCAGACTCTCCCCATGTGGTTCGCCGCGGTCTTCATAAGGCGCCCGAAGACGCACCCGGAAGCCTTCGGCTACAAAGGCCACCTGAGTGCCCTCCGAGGAGGCGGAGGTGCTGGCCACCTGCGTGGCCCCCACGGAGGTGGTAGACGCAGGCCGCCGGCGTGTCCCCAGGCGCAGAAGGTATACGGTCACGAGGCGATACCGAGCCACCCGCAATTCCGCTGCCACACGGGCGGGGAGGCGCACGTGGCGCCGCCGCGGCCGGGCGAAAGCCGTGGTCGCGCATCGCTGGGCAGCGCTTCCGCCGCGGGCCCCGCTGGCCCGTACGGCCGGTCGCCCCCTGAGTGGTTCTCCCGACCAGTCATCAATGGCTGGGTCATGGCGAGCCCGCCCACCGACATGGCCAGCGGCACGTCCCAAGGCCATGAGGACGTCCGCACCGTCGATTCCGCATCCGCGCCAGACGCCGCCAGCCGCCCGTGACCTGAGCAGCGCCGCGTATGAGCCAGCGACGCCTGATCGTGGCCGGCCTCATGATGCTGGCCGGCCTCGCGATATCCATCTCGATAGAGCGTGAGACGCGGCGCACACGATGGGTCACCAGAGCATGAATGCGGCCAGGTCCGGGGAGCCACCCGCTGGGAGACGCTTCAGGCCGCGCGGGTGGGGCGCGATAGGTGGCGCCAGGCTCGTGGCAGCGCGAGCGAGGGCATGCGCCAGGATCGTGGATGGGCGGCCCGCGCCCACCAGCGCCCGGCCGGCTGCCAGGGAGGTGACCACTCACCAGGCAAGGGGCGCCGCGCGCCGCCGTCCTGGCGGGCGAAGAGGCGGTCCAGGCGGGTTGGACGCTCCTTGCTCATGCCCAAATTGTAGCATCGCTTTCGCGGGCATGTCCACGCGCGGCCACGTGCGCTCGCTCAGCCATAGGGTGTGACGCTAGCGGGCGTGAGGGTGGCCGAAGGTCGCGCGAGTTTGGCCTCGTGGCCCTTAGCCGGCGGGCGGACCGTCAGCGATACCACGCCGGCGGATCGCTGGCAGGGAACGACTCCTCCGACGCCTCCATGACCCAGTCCGTGGATGGATCATGTTCGGCGGCCCGCGGATTGGACGCGATGGCGTCCCCGAGATCACCGGCTTCGCCGGCTTTGTCACCGGCGACGTGATCGGTCGTAGCGGTCGCGCTACCGGCTACGGCCGGTGGTGCGCCTGGAGTAGAGTCCGCGGATGGCGCGGTGTCAGGCTCGGCGTTGCCATCACGAGCGCCCGCACCAGCGGCCACACGCTCATCGTTCGTCTTGCTCGGGCCATTCGAGGCTTCCGACGCCACGCTAGTCCCGCCTTTCTCACGCTGCCGCCTGATACCACATTGCGGTGTCGTGTGGCGATTGTCAGGCGCCTCAACACGCACGGGGCGTCCACCGCGCTGGGCGACGGGTCTCTCCCAGAGCCTCACCACGGGAGCACCGACGAAGTGCCTGGCGACGAGGGCCCCGGCGCGGCCCGGACAGAGGGTATGAGCCGCGCGACCGAGAGACGCTTCACAGTAACCCGCGACCCAACACCGCCGCACGCGGAGCTACACAATGCGTGCCAGACACGTGCCGGCCGGATGCCGCGGAGCGCGCGCCCGCCGTGGAGAGCTAGCCCGGGGCACCGGCTCACGGTCCATCCACGTCCGCATAGACGGCCGCGAGCGGGAAGCGCACCCGCATACTTGCGAGCACGACCTCGTCCTGTGGCCCGAACGGGTGGAGAGTCCACGAAGCGCCGTCTTCAGCATCCTGTGGCAAGCGTGCGCTCATCGGGCGGGCGGCGTCAGGACCAGTCGTGGCGATCGGGGCGGGTGGGGCGAACGCGGTGCCGCTGGACCGCGCGCGCGGCCTGCCGGGACGGCGCCAGGCGCGCCAAGGCGCCGGTGAGGCTGCCGTCTGGCGCGGGCATTCTCAAGCGCGCCGCCGCCACCTCCGCCCCGATGATCATAAAGAGCGCGAAGGCATAGAAGAACACCACGGCAACCAGCACGAACCCGGCGACGCTGCCGAAGTGCGAAGGTTGGAGGACGTAGCGCACGTAGAGCGGGAAGATCAGCAGATAGAGCTCGGCCAGGCATGCCCCGACCAGCGCGCCCGGCCACGCGACCCGCACGGAGATGCCTCCGGGGGTCACGAGCGTGTAACAGAGGAGGACCAGCGCGAAGTTCGCGCCCAGGCCCACGGCAATCGAGAGCGCGCCGGTCAACGTGCTCGCGCCGCGCAGAACGGCGAGACCGTGCGCATGGTAGGCGGTCGGCACCAGCGGCGGCAGCCAGACCGCCGAGATCGCGACCACGGGCACCAGAATGGCCAGCACGCCGAGCATCGCCAGCGCGACCCCGTTCTGGCGCCAGAATCGGCGCTGCTCGCGCCGGAACACGACACACAGGCACGACTCCAACACGACGAAGAAGCGCGACCCGTACCAGATCGCGACCGGCAGCGCCAGCACGAGCAGGCCGGTCGGCGCCTCACGCAGGCTGGCGGCGAAGGTGCTTACCGTGCCGCCGGCAAGGTGGTCCGGCAGCACACGCAGCGCGAACGCCGTGAGAGCGTCGGTGCGCCCAGACTCCGGCGGTCCCACCACGCGCAGCGCGATTGCCAGCACAACCACGTCGAGTCCCATGACAGCGAAGAGGGCCTGAAGGCAGGTATAGGCCAGCAGCCGGGCGAGATTCCAGCCCCAGTCGCGGTCGAGCTTCACCCAGAACCAGCGGATGGCACGCGCGGACCGGCCCAGGAGGTGGTCGGGAGCGGTGGCGGGTACGTTGTAGGGCTGTTCCACCGCGGCGACCATCGTGACGTCACCCTGATAGTCCGGATAGTCTGGTTCGCCGAGCGCCGAGGATCGCAATCCGCTGCGCTCAGGCGGCTCGCGCCGCTGACGCATCCGCCCTCCACGCGGCCTGGACGCCGCCCATGGTGGTTCGCAAACGCTTGAAAAGTTCTTTGACCCGCTCAATGACCAGAAGCATACCAGATGGCATGTCAGCCCACCAGCGCCCGGGACCGTCGCACGCTGAGCGCGCGGTGGCCATGGGCGGACTACGCCGACTCGCGACATACCGAGGTGGTGGCGACGACTGGCACCTCCGACACGGGCGCCAGACCGATGGGGGGGTCGGCGTCGGAGCGCGCGGGCGCCCGTCG
>JANWHL010000005.1 GCA_025450405.1 Ktedonobacterales bacterium | reverse complement strand
GGGCATCACGGCGGCCATCCTGGCCGAACGCGAGCGGCTGGTGTTCGACTGGTGCCGGCGGCGCGGCATTCCCGTCGCCTTCGTCCTGGCCGGCGGCTACTCCGGCCAGGCGCTGCCACAGAGCGCGCTGGTAGACCTCCACCGGCTGACGATCGCGGCGGCGCTGGCGCCACTGTAGGGTCCGGCGCGCGACCGAACGGCGTGTGGTACACTGCTCTCCACACGGCAGAGCTCGCGTGCCCGACCCAATCTTGGTCCCGCCGTGCGCCGGGCGTGCGGTCGTGGGGAGCCGGTGTGCCAACGCGGAGGTGTGGGACCCATGCCCATCTCATTGAACGACGCGTTCAGTCTCCAGGCGATTAGCGTGTTCGCCGCCGCGCTTGGCCTCGGCGCGCTCGCTGGTCTGCGCGCCTATTTTCCCCTGCTGGTGGTCGCCGTCGCCAGCCATATCCCCATCGCGCCTGGCCGGACGGTCATTCCCCTGGCCGGCCCCTTCCACTGGGTGGGGAGCGCCTGGTTCATCGCGCTCCTGGTGGTGCTGGCGGTGACTGAGACCGTCATAGACAAGATTCCCCTCGTTGATCATCTCAGCGATGCCATCCATACGGTCATCCGCCCCGCCTCTGGCGCCGTCCTGCTGGCCGGCACGGCCAACTCACTCAGCCTCCTGAATCCGTGGGTCGCGGCCGCCCTGGGCGCCGGCCTCGCGCTGGCGGTCCACGTCGCGAAGGCCGCGAGCCGGCCCGCCGTCACCGCCACGACCGCGGGTATCGGGAATCCGCTGGTCAGCCTTGGCGAGGATGTCGTGGTGGTGGTGCTCGCGGTGCTCGCGGCGCTGGCGCCCTTCGTGGCATTGGCGCTGCTCGTCGGGCTGTTGGTGCTGCTGGCGCTGCTGATCCGCACTGGCTGGCGCCGCTGGCGTGCCCGTCGGGCCCATGGGCCTGCCGGCGGCATCCTGGGCTCGCGCTTCGCGCCGCGCGCGGGCGGCTCCGACACGGTGCCCGGCACGCCACTCGGTGGTGTGGCGTCCGCCGCGGCTCCGGCGGCGGACGTGGCGACCGACCCCGGCGGGCCGCCATTAACCGTCCCAACGGCCGCGCCCGCTCTCCCCGCGCGCGAGGCGCCCGCCCGCAGCGCGTGGCTGCTCTGACGCCTGCCCGCCGGCCACTTGGGCTCGCGCGGTATCTCACGGGTAACCGCGGCCAATAGCACGCCGTACATGCCATCGGGTGCCACGGTATGGACCATGGCGCCTTGCGCGTTGGCCCGCTGGCTGCGTGCGGGCACACCGGGGGGACGGACACCGCGATCGAGCGGCCCAAAGGAGACCCAATGGACGAAGCGCATGCGTCAGAGGATGCGTCAGAGGAATCCGCACCCGAACGGCAAATGCCCTCGGACGCGGTCGTTCGGGTAGACCAGAACGGCGAGGACACCACGCGGGCGTTCGACGAGATGCCCGAGATGACGTTCCCCGAAGACTACACGGTCTACGCGGTGGAAATGCCAACCATCCTGGCGCGACAGTACGCGGAGCACGGGCCGATCTTCCGCCGCCGGCTCGGCGGCGAGATGGCCGCCGCGTTCGGCCCCTGGATGGTCTACATGGTTGGACCTGACGCCAATCGCTTCGTCATGCACACCCATCGCGCCCATTTCAGCCACGACCTCGGCTGGACGCCGGTCATTGGCGATGTCTTCGCGCGTGGCCTGCTCAATACCGACGATCCCGAGCACGCCCGCCAGCGCAAGATGATGAATCCAGCCTTCGCCATCGCGTATATGGGCCGCTACCTCCCGATCATGAATCGCGTCATCGCGGAGCGCACGCGCGATTGGGCCGACCGCGCCGAGGTGGACCTCTATGAGGAGACGCGCAAGATCACCTTTGATGTCGCGGCGGAGGCGCTGGCGGGCTTCCGCACCGGCGCGGAAGTCGACCAGCTACGGCAACTCTTCTACACATTGGTCCACGCCAACTACGACCCCGCTCAATCTGAAGCGGACTTCGTCGCGCGCATGTTTGGCGTCCGTGACCAGCTGAACACCATGCTCCTGCGCATGATCGCGGAGCGGCGCCGCGCGCCCACCGACGACATCCTGGGCATACTGGCTCAGGCGCGCGACGAGGATGGCCAACTCTTCACCGACGATCAGTTGCTCGGGCAACTTCACATCCTGCTGGTGGCGGGTCACGAGACCAGCACGACGATGGCGGCGTGGCTGCTCCAACTCCTCGCGACACATCCGGCCTATCTGGCGCGCGTCCACGCCGAGCTCGAGGACGTGCTCGCCGCCACCGACGGTGTCATCACCCTGGACGCGGTGAAGCGAATGCGCCTGCTCGGCTTTGCGGCGGACGAGGCTGGTCGGCTGCGGTCGCCGGTAGGCAACGTGCCGCGTGGCGTGGTCCGCGAATTCCAGTTCGGCGGCTACCGCGTGCCGGCGGGAACACGGGTGCTGGTGTCGCTGGCGGCGTGCCACCGATTGCCGCATCTGTTCGCCGACCCCGACGCCTTCGACCCCGACCGCTTCGCGCCACCCCGCGAGGAAGACAAGCACCATCCCTACGCGCTTGTGCCGTTCGGCGCTGGTCCGCGCATCTGCATCGGCATCAACTTCGCGCAGGTTGAGATCAAGGCGCTGGCGGCACATGTCCTCCGGGCGTACGCACTGGAGCCGATCCCCGACCGGCCGACCATCCATGCCTATTTCAGCCCGGTCGCGAATCTGGTCTACGGAATGCCAGTCCGTGTCCGCCGCCGCGATTGATCAGCGCCAGCCGCCCGCGCCCGCCTGATCGCCACTCCCGCGGGAATGCAGGGTATGCTACACTCTCTCCTGGCATGATGTGAACGACCCGCGCGGCGGGGGCACGTCCGCGGCGCGGCAGAAAATCCGCGCTTCCCGCGCCCAGCGAGCGCGATTGGAGAGAGTACACGCGATGCGGTCGTGGCCGGGTGGTCGGAGTCGGGAACGTGAAGATCAGGCGCGGGCAACGCCGGTGGGGCGACGTATTGCCGCGTGGTGGGCTATGGGCCGCGCGGCGATCCTGGCACGAATAGGCGCGGCGCGGCCGATCAACCCATTAGCCGCCGATGGTGGACCACTCGCCAATTGGAATCGGGCAGGGCGCGCCTATTTCCAGAAGTGGCTGCTGATCGGCGCCTTGATCGGCGTGGTGGCTGGGATTGGCGCGATCGTCTTCTTCCAGTGCATTCGCTGGGCTACCCAGCTCTTCCTGGGCCTCGGCGCCGGGTACTTCCCACCAGGGCCGGCGGGAGAGGGGCTCACCGTCCTCCATCCGATCGCGAGGCCATGGCTGCTCCCGGTCATCACGACGCTGGGCGGGCTGCTGACGGGAGCAATCGTCTACGCCTTCGCGCCCGAGGCGGAGGGCCACGGCACCGACGCCGCCATCGACGCATTCCACGAGAAGGCCGGCCGCATTCGCGCGCGTATCCCGCCAGTCAAGCTCCTCGCCTCCGCCATCACCATCGGTTCGGGCGGGAGTGCTGGCCGCGAGGGGCCGACCGCCCAGATCGCCGCCGGATTCGGCTCGTGGCTCGGGGACTTGCTGCACTTGGATGACCACGACCGCCGCATCGCCATGGCGGCCGGTGTGGGCGCCGGCATCGGGTCGATCTTCAAGGCGCCGTTTGGTGGGGCGCTGCTCTCCGCGGAGATCCTCTACAAGCGCGATTTTGAGGCCGAGGCGCTCTTTCCGGCGTTCATCGCCTCGGTGGTCGGGTTCAGCATCTACGGCGCATGGGCCGGTTGGACGCCCGTCTTCGGTACTGGCGGTCAGTTCTCGTTCACCGACCCCCGCAGCCTGCTGGGATTCCTCTTGCTGGGCATCGCCGCCGGGGCCGTGGGCCTGCTCTACCCCACGACGCTCTACGGCCTGCGCGACGCCTTCGCGCGCATCCGCGTCCCGAAACCGCTCAAGCCGGCCATCGGTGGGCTGCTGGTGGGCCTGATCGGGCTGGTGGTGCCGCAGGCGCTGGGGATGGGCTATGGCTACGTCCAGTTCGGCATCGACGGGAACTTCGTCGCGCTCTCGGCCTGGCTGATGCTCGCTTTGGTCTTCATCAAGATCCTGACGACGTCGCTCACGATCGGATCTGGCGGGAGCGGTGGCGTCTTCGGACCGGGCATGGTGATCGGCGGGTTTCTGGGCGGCGCGCTCTGGAGCGGACTTCACGCCGCCGCGCCCTGGCTGGTGGGAGGCACGCCGGTCGGGGCGTTCGTGGTGGTCGGCATGGGCGCGTTCTTTGGCGGCATCGCCAAGGCCCCGCTCGCCGTCATCCTGATGGTCGCCGAGATGACCGGCGAATATTCGCTGATCGTCCCCGCCATGCTCGCCACTATGGTGGCTTACCTGATCACCGGCGAAACCAGCATCTATGAGAGCCAGGTGCCCACGCGGCTCGATTCGCCCGCACACAAAGATGACTACGCGCTGCCCCTGCTCCAGAGTCTCACGGTGCGCCAGGCGATGGGCGAAGGACTGGCCACCGCCACGCCTGACGCCCCCGCGGCGATGCTGGCGCGGCTGGTGCGCGAACACCACGTGGCCAGTGTCCCTATCGTCCGCGACGGCCGGCTGGTCGGCATCGTCACAGTGAGCGACCTGGCCCGTGTCACCGCCGAGGACGCTGAGATCACGCGGGCGCGCCAGATCATGTCGCGAGCGGTTGTGCGCGCGTACCCCGATGAATCGCTCTACAGTGCCTGGCTGCGCATGACGCGCCGCGGCTTTCGCCAGCTCGCCGTGGTGGACCGGCAGGAACCCGATCGCCTCGTGGGCGTGGTCACCGGAACGGCGATCGGACGGCTGCTCCGGCAGCCCATCGCGGCACCGGGAGCGAATCTCCCCGCAGGGCACGGGAATAGCGTGCTTTCAGGATCACGGCAGGCGCTCGCTCCGGCGCGGGCGGCTGGGGCTGGCGAGGGGCATGACGTAGAGGGTATGGCTCGCCCGGGAGCGGCTGGCGCGCACGGCCAGGCACTGTTGGAGGAGCACGACGCCGACGACGACGACCGCCAAACGCCCGCTGATGCGAGCGCTGCCGCCGCACAGCGATCGGGGACGAATCCGCTGGCGGCGGCAGCGCTGGCCAGCGAAACGGCCGAGGGTGATCCGTTGAGCCGGATTCCGGTTGCGCAAGCGATGCTGCTTACTCCGCGCCTGATTGCTGAGTCCGAGCCGGTGTCGGAGATCGTGGCGCGGCTCGACGAGCGCGGCGCGTCACTGATGGTAGTCAACGCGGCGGGTGAGTTGGTAGGGATTGTGACCCGCGCCGATCTCCGCGAACGGCCTGCGGCGGAGAGTGGGCGGGCGCTGACGGCGGGCGACGTCGCCGTACGCCGCGTGGTGACCGCGCGGCCGGACGAGACGCTGCGTACCGCGGCGCGACGGATGAGCCGGCTGGGCCTACGCCAGCTCCCTGTGGTTGGTCCTGACTCCGAGTGGCCGCTCGGGTTGCTCCGGCGCGGCGATGTGCTCGCGGCCTATACGCGGGCGATCGGCGAGGAGATCACGGGACCGCGCGCGGTGGTTGGCGACGAGACCCCCGAGTAATGCGTGGTGGGTTAGGCGCGGCCGTCAGCTCGCGGTGGCTTTGGCCGGTATTGGTCAGGCATCCGCTCGGGCGCGAAGCCCTCATTAAAGACGCCGCGCTCCACCAGCTCGCGCAAGAAGTGCAGTCGGCGCCGCTCGCGCTCCGTGAGCGGCCCGGGCTGCGCATCGCCCGATGGTGAGGGCGACGTGAGCGGGCGACTGATCACGCCCTCGCCCGGCCGATGAGCCGGCCGCGAATCGGCCCGGCCAGGCAGGCGCGGCGGTGGGGAACCGCGCAGGCCGTCGAAGGAGGCCCATCGGGGATCGCGAAGGATCTCGCGCAGCTGTTCGTCGCGTGGGGACCGCGCGGGACGGAGCGTTCGCGCCTCGCGTGGCGCGGGTCCAGCGCTCGCTGGCGGCTTCATGCCTGGAGGGATGTTCCCGAGGTGGGCGAAGGGATCCCGACCATGGAGGCGGCGCGCGTCGTCCATCCACAGGCTGCTGGCAAGGTCACTGCGTGGATGCGGGGCTCCCCCCTCGACCATCCGGGTCGCCACGGGCTGGCGGACCGTTGGCCGGCGACCGGGCATCAGCGCTCGCCAGGCGGCGGCGCATGCCGTCGCCGCGCGGTCAAGCCAGGCTCTCAGGTGCCGCACGTCCATCGAGCGCTCCCCAACTCGATCGGCTACACCGTCATTCGTGACAACGGATGCCACGCGTCTCCCCACCCCGCGCCACCACGTTTCCGCGCCGCCCCGCGCTGTCAGCGCTTCGATAGTAACATACCCGCGCGCGCGCCGTCAACGCGCGATCCACCCATCCCACTTCATCTTCCTATCGTGACGCCAGGCGGGGACAGACCAGGTGAACAGGGGAGCGCGCCCGAGAGTCCTGGTCGGAGTCCTACTCCGTCGCCGCCCGCATGAGCTTCGCCGCCCACTCGCTCCCTTGTGCCGCGCCGCCATCGTGTGCTACACTGTAGGGCATTCCACGCCGAGCCGTGGGAGGAGTGGTCGTGGCCGATCACTGACCTGGGGAGGGCCGGGTGACAGTGCCACACGTTCAGATGGAGGCTTGCCTATCAACAGGGACATGCGAGGGGGAGACAATCGCCCTCGGGAGACACGGGTCAATGAGCGCATCCGCGCCCGCGAGGTGCGGGTGATCGACGAGACCGGGCAGATGCTCGGCGTGATGACCTCGGTGGCGGCGCTGCAGCTCGCCCGCGAGCGCGATGTGGATCTGGTTGAGGTATCGCCGATGGTGATGCCTCCCGTGTGCAAGCTGATGGACTGGGGCCGGTACAAGTACGAGCAGTCCAAGAAAGAGAACGAGGCGCGCAAGCACCAAAAGATCACGCAGCTCCGCGAGATCCGCATGCGCCCTCGCACCGACGATCACGACATTGGCGTGAAAGTGCGCAAGATCGAGGAGTTCCTGGGCGAAGGGGACAAGGTCAAGGTCAGCGTGATCTTCCGCGGCCGCGAGATGGCTCATCCCGAGCTGGGGCGCGTGCTGCTCGACGCGGTGACGCAGCAGCTCAAGGGCACCGCCGCGATCGAGCGGACACCGCTCATGGAAGGCAAGATGATGTCCATGATCGTCACCCGCGCGCCCGGCTGGGAACCCAAGAAGCATGCGCCGCAGCCAGGCGCGGGCGCGCTGCCCAGCGACGGCGCCACCCCCGCCACCGCGGTCGTCACGGAGTCCCCCGCGCCGCCAGTTGACGCTGCCACCGCCGACGCTGTTACCGCCAATGGGCACGTTGACAATGAGCAGGCTGCCCCGGTCGCCACGCCCATCGCGACCCAAACGGCCACTCCTGCCCCAACCGCCGACACGCCAACCGCGCCCGCCCCTATGGCAAGGTAGGCGGGAGCGTCTGATTCCCTGTCCGCCTGTACCGTCTCCGCCTGGGCCACGCCGGTGGCCTTCGTAGCCAGAGGCTTCCAGCCGCGTCTTCAGGCGCCTGGAAACTTCAGGCGCCTGGAAACTGGAAACCGCTCGCCGTCTCCGCGCCATTGCCATCGCCGCGTCACATATCAGGCAAGTCGAGCGGCCATCCTGATGAGGATGGCCGCTCGTGTTTTGGCGCGCGCTGGCGCTCACCGCGTTCGCATTCTACCCCCGAAGCCCAACGGCCAGCAGGATGATCGCGAAGAGCGCGGCGATGATGGCCGAGATCGGCCCGGTGAGGATCCACGCCACCACCATGTCGCCCGCGACCCCCCAGCGCACGGCCCCCAGCCGCTGCCGCGCGCCCACGCCCATGATCGACCCGGCGATCACGTGGGTCGTGCTCACCGGCAGCCCCAAACTGCTGGCGGCGATGATGATGCTCCCCGCGGCGGTCTCGGCCGCGAAGCCATCGATCGGCCGCAGCTTGACGACGCGCATCCCCATGGTCTGGATGATTCGCCAGCCGCCAAAACTGGTGCCCAGGCCCATCGCGGTCGCGCTCAAGATGATGACCCAGACGGGAACATGGAACTGGGCGCTCGCGCTGGCGCCCTGATAGCTGAGCACCGCCGCCGTGATCACACCCATCGTCTTCTGCGCGTCATTGGAGCCATGGCTGAACGCCACAAACGCGGCCGAGAGACGCTGCAACCAGCGCGAGATGTCGCTGACACGGCCCGGCGGCGTGCGGCGGAAGATCCAAATGAGCGCAATCGCCAGGGTGTAGGCGAGCGCCAGGCCCAGTGGCGGCGAGAGGATCAAGGAGAGGACGACCTTCAAAATGCCGCCGCCCTTGAGCGCCTCAAAGGTGACCCGGCCAAGCTGATGCGACGAGACCACCACCGCCGCGCCGATCAGCCCCCCAATCAGCGCGTGGGACGAGCTGCTGGGCAAGCCATAGTACCAGGTGATCAGGTTCCACCCGATGGCCGCGAGCAGCGCCGCCATCACCGCCACCTGGGTGAGCGACGTGCGCTGAGCGACGTCAGTACCGATCGTCTTGGCAACCTGGGTGCTCACAAACGCGCCCAGGAAATTGAGGCCCGTGGCCATGAGGATCGCCACGCGCGCGGGCAGCGCGCGCGTGGACACACTGGTGGCGATGGCGTTGGCGGTGTCGTGGAACCCGTTGGTGAAATCGAAGCAGACTGCCACCACGATAGTGGCGATAAGAAAGACCAGCGCGCCCGAGCCGCCAGGCGTGAGCGCTATGGCGGCGATGGTCAGGGCCGGAGGGCGCACCCCAGCGAGGAGGAAGTGTTCAGGCATTCTTCAACAGCACCCCATGCAGCACATCGGCCACATCTTCACAACTGTCGATCGCCATCTCCAGGTGGTCGTAGATCTGCTTCCACTTGATCATCATGACGGGGTCGGGTTGACGGAAGATGGCCTGCATGGCGGTGCGGTAGATCGCGTCGCCCTCATTCTCCAGGCTGTTGATCTCGGTGAGTCGGTCGCGCAGCGACGCCCGATCCTTGCGGTGGCGCAGCAGCCCGATGGCCTCCTGCACTTGGATGCAGGACTGGACAATCACCTGGGCCAGCTCGATCGCCGGCGCTGTGGGCGCGTCAATGCCGTAGATGACAAAGTCATCCGCGCTCACTTCTACCAGGTCCAGG
Source organism: Ktedonobacterales bacterium (assembly GCA_025450405.1). Taxonomy (GTDB): domain Bacteria; phylum Chloroflexota; class Ktedonobacteria; order Ktedonobacterales; family JADMIN01; genus JANWHL01. The sequence continues at coordinate 3,072 of JANWHL010000005.1, read as the reverse complement.
ATGTCGTCCAGCGCCGACGAGATGGCCGCGATGTCCTCGCGATCCAGCGGCGTGACGAAGATGCGATTGAGCAGTTCGTAGATCTCGTGCGTGAGCTCGTCGCCCTGGTGCTCGATCTCCTTGACCGCCTTGGCTTTGGCGGCGACATCCGTGTAGTCGTTCAGCATGGCGAGCAGCAACTCGGCGCCACGCCGAACGTTGGCGGCCGAGTCCTCGAAGAGACGGTAGAAGCGGTCTTCGCGCGGCGTTAGGATGGACATGGGGCCACTCCCTCGTCTAGCCTGCTCTCCACGACTCGGGCAACATGCATGCCAGTACCGGGGGTGAGAGTCCAGCGCACCCATCGCGGTCCGCGGCAGTCACGGTCCAAGGCTTTCACGGTCCGCGCGTCCGAGCTTCCGGGTCACCCCCAGAGCGATTCCGGTGCGATCCCGGATCAATCTTAGCGTGCCCATTCTCCCCACGCAAAGAGCGGCGCCGTTTGGTCGCAGAGCATGGAATCCCGCCTGGAGCGGTCCCGCACGCTCACGGTGCCCCGCGGCCCAGCGCCTGCGTATACGGTGCAACGAGGACCGGGTCGGCCCACGCCCGTCCACATGCTCACAGCCCGCGCCTCGCACGTCCATGTCCCCGCGCCCGCGCCTCGCCCAACTCAGACTCGGCCAACTCACAAAGGATGACCCCGCATGACCACACGCACCACCAGCATCCCGATTGAATCCGTCGCCGTCTCGGTGTACCGCATCCCCACCGCCTCACCCGAGGCCGATGGCACCTACCAGTGGGACGCCACGACCCTGGTGGCCGTCGAGGCCGAAGCTGGTGGCACTCGGAGCCTGGGCTACACCTACGCCGACACGGCGACTGGCCGGCTGGTCCAGGACCTGCTCGCGGGCATCGTCACCGGGCGCAACGCCATGGACGTGCCCGGCTGCTGGTCCGCCATGGTCAGCGCCATCCGCAACCTCGGCCGGCCGGGCATCTCTTCGATGGCCATCGCCGCCGTGGATGCCGCGCTCTGGGACCTGAAGGCGCGGCTGCTCGACCTGCCGCTCGTCACGCTGCTGGGGGCCGCGCGCGACGCCGTGCCCGTCTATGGCAGCGGCGGGTTCACCTCGTACACGTTGGACCATTTGAAGCGCCAGCTCGCCGGGTGGGTGGAGGAGGGGATCCCCCGGGTGAAGATGAAGATTGGCACCCACCCCGACCAGGACCTCGATCGCGTCCGCGCCGCGCGCGCCGCGATTGGCCCGGAGACCAAGCTCATGGTGGACGCCAACGGTGCCTACCACGAAAAGCAGGCGCTCCAGCAGGCGCACGCGTTCCACGAGTTTGGTGTCGTCTGGTTCGAGGAGCCCGTCCCGGCCGACGACCTGGCCGGCCTCCACCTGCTGCGCGACCAGGGGCCGCCGGGCATGGTGATCGCCGCCGGCGAATACGGCTACGACCTGGTCTACTTCCGCCGCATGCTCGAAGCTTACGCCGTGGATGTGCTCCAGGCCGACGCCTCGCGCTGCGCCGGCATCACCGGCTTCCTGCGCGCCGCCGCGCTGGCCGAGGCGCACAATCTGCCGCTCTCCGCCCACTGCGCGCCCACCCTGCACGTCGCGCCCGCTTGCGCCATCGCGATGCTGTGGCCAATCGAGTACTTCTATGATCACGTGCGCATCGAGCACATGCTCTTCGACGGTGCGCTGACACCCATCGACGGCGCGCTTCACCCCGACCTCACGCGCCCCGGCCTGGGCGTCGAGCTCAAGCGCGCGGATGCCGCCCGTTTCGCCGTGTAACGCCGTGTTACGTCGCCGCACGCGATCCCATGTCATGACGGTTCCAATCACTTTCTCATCCACGCGCCCTATGCTGTGCCGCAGGACACCGCGCGGGCGACGTCCGGTGCTGTCCATGTCGCTGGACCACCGCCCGCGCGGTGTCTATTTCTCTGGCGGCGCGCGGCGGCCGCGCCGCGGCCGCGGCCGCGCCGTGCGCGCCGCCCGCCCACTCCCTGGGGGACGTCATGTGGCTCCGCGACCCGTCCTGGTCCCGCCTCGAAGCCGGCATCGCCGGCACCTTTCGCAAGTGGCGCGCGCTCACCCGCGGCCATGCCATCGAGGCGGCGCTAGCGGCGACTCCCGACGGACGGCGCAAAGCCACACTGCCCGGCCAAACGGCCGCCGAACGGCGCGTCACTCTGCGTTTCACCTGGTTCGACTGGGACCGATCGGCGCCGCGTCAGATTGTGCTCGCGATGCAACGCGAGGAACGCGCCATTGATAACCTTCGGCTGTTGGCGCGGGCGATCGAATGGATCCGCGTGGCGGATGCCTGGGGCGTGACGAGCCTCGTCGTAAAGCTCTACCGCCAGATGTACCCTCCCCTCGATAAAACCGCGACGGCGACCGCACCGCGACCGGCCATCCCACCGCGCGATGTCGCCAGCGCGTACGCCACGCTGCACCTCGCCGCGGATGCGCCCCTCGAAGTCGCCGAAGCGGCATACAAGGTGCTTGTTCGGACAGCGCACCCCGACTCCGGTGGCAGCCACGCCGACATGGTCACACTCAACGCGGCCATTCAGCGCATTCGCGCGGACCGGGCGCGGCGCTGACCCTCGTGGGACGCCGCCGGGTTGGCGCCGGGAATCCGCGGTCGTCTTGACACACCCCACGCCACGCGTGGCATTCCGTGGCATTCTCAGCAACCTCTCATCATCTTCCGATCATCTTCCAATGCGGGGCCATTACGCTTCTGAGAATGGGGACGGCCAACCGCGAAGCGGTGCCGAACGCCCGCACCACGACGGCGACAAAGGGATAGGGCGGCATGATCGACACGGCCCCGCGGCGCCAACGGCCAACCGCCACGCGCCCCCCTGCCATGCGTCCCCCTGCCACGCGCGCCGGGCTGGCCTTCGCGCGCGAGCTCGTCCTGGCGGTCGTCGTGACCTTCGCCTATTTCCTGACGCGTGGGCTCATCCGCGGGCGCACGGCGGACGCGTTCCTCCACGCGCGCCAGCTCCTGGCCGTGGAGCGCGCGGCGCACCTCGCGCCCGAGGCCGCCGTCCAGGTCTTC
>JANWHL010000004.1 GCA_025450405.1 Ktedonobacterales bacterium | reverse complement strand
CTCAACGCGTGCCTCGCCGAAACGCGGGCCGGGCAGCACGTCAATTGGCGCGAAGAGGCCCTCCTGCCGCACGATGACGCGCGCCTGGTGCCACAGCTCCAGCACGGCGAGGAAGCACACGACCATCGCCAGGCGCGTGGCGCACGCCCGCAATAGGTCTTCTAGCGACACGCCGCCGTCCCGACGAAGTCGCTCCTCAACCTCGGCAATCTTCTCGGCCACGGTGACAACCGGGAGCGGTATCTCCTCCGGCTCGGCGAGCCGTTTCTCGGTCAGCACCCGGCGAAAGACGGCCGCCAGCGCCCGCGCGTCCAGGCCCACAAGGCGGGGTGGGGCCCAGACGATCATCGCCTCGGGATCGATTAGCCGCCCCGGCCGCGCGAATGACTGAAGTCCCGCGAGCTGGCGGGCACGCAAAACGCGCGCGATCTCCTTGGCGAGTTTGTATTCCAGCAGGTGGCGGCTCAGCGCCTCGGCGTCGTCGAGGGGATCCGAGTCGTCGTCGAGCTGACGGGGCTGGCGCGGCAACAAGCTGCGCGACTTGATCAGGAGCAGGCGCGCCGCCATCGTGATGAATTCCGCTAACCGCGGCATTGGCGGCTCGTCCCAGGTCCGCAGGTGCGCGATGAACTGGTCCGTGACGGCAACGAGCGAAATGGCCGTGATCTCGAGCTGGTTGCGCTCGATCAGGTGCAGCAGCAGGTCGAGTGGACCCTCGAATCCCGGCAGGCGCACCTGGTACGGCGCGCCCGGGTCGCGTGGAGCGTTGGGCACGGTCGCCAGCGCCGTGACCGTGGGCGCGGCGTGCGGAGCATGACCATCGTGTGTGGAGGCGCCCATCGCCGCTCCTTCCACGGCCCCTGACGCGCGCTCGCGACGTCCAGGCTAACAGTCCTGTGCGCACATCCACCCATTTTACGTACGCATGGAACAAGCGCTGACACTCCACAGGGGCTGAAGCCCCATGGGTTCTCAGGCTACGTCTGCCCCAACGGGCTGCGTTAACGCCTGAAGGGCCCGCCCGGCCCCACGTTGTTCTGTTCCCCAGCGCAGGATGTTCAGCGCGGCGTTGTGGTACCGATGGAGGCTCGTCCCGCACTCCGGGCAGAGATGCCACCGGACGGAGAGTCCCTTTTGGACCAGGACGCCGCAGCCCGAACAGGCTTGTGAGGTGTACGCCACGGGCACGGCTACGACCATCTTTCCAGCCTCTACCGCTTTGAAAGACAGAATGGATAGGAACTTACTCCACCCGACATCGCTAATGCTCTTCGCGAGATGGTGGTTCTTGACCATGTTGGCCGGCCGCAAGGCTTCGTGAGCGATCGTGTCGTACTGGCGGACGAGAGAAAGGGCCGTATTGTGGTGAAAGTCCGCGCGTGCTCGCTTGACCTTCAGATGCGCTTTCGCGAGCAGCGCCACCGCTTTCTTGCGGCGGACACTCCCGCGTTTCCGCCGACTCACCCGGCGCTGTGCCCGCTTGAGGTTCATCTCGGCGATGCGGAAGACGCGTGGGTTCGCGACCTGGCTCCCATCCGCCAGAGTGGCGAAGGACTCCAGTCCAAGATCAATGCCGGTTTCCTGGCCAGTGAGCGGCAGTGGTTGACAGGACACCTCGGCACAGGAGATCGCCACGTACCACCCGTCCGCCTCGCGGCTGATCGTGACGGTCTTCGGCGTGCCCTCCAAGGGGCGGGACCAGTGGACACTGAGGCGTCCGATCTTCGACAAGACCAAGGCGCCATTGTCGAGCCGCACTCCGTTGCCGTATTCCTTGAACGTGAAGCTCTGATAGCGGCCGCGGCCCTTAAAACGCGGGAAGCCGGCTTTCTCACCACGCCGGACCCGGCGGAAGAACGCCTGATAGGTCTTGTCGAGCCGGGCCAGGACGTCCTGGAGGATATGGCTGTGGATGCCGGCGTATTCGGGCATCTCGGCGCGAATGGCCTTCAACTCCGCTTCCTGCTCGTAGCGCGATACCGAGACCCCGCACCGGTGCCAGGCGGTGATACGCTGCTCCAACGCCGTGTTGTAAAGCGTGCGGCAGCGCCACAAGATTGCCTCCAGCGCCCGCTCCTGGGTGGGCGTCGGCCGCAGCTTCTCTTTGTAGGTCTTGCGCACGGTCTCCACCACGTTAGCGCCTCGTCTGCGCGGCAATGTACCGCTGAATGGTCTCCTGGCTCACATTGCCCGCCGTGCTGGCGAAGTAGCTGCGTGTCCACATAAAGGGCAGTGTGAGCAGATGAGGGAACTCTTTGCGGAGTTGGAAGGACGTCGCGCCCTTGCATTCCTTCACGACCGCCGCTGCGCTGTCGCTTGGCCACACCCGGACGAACAGGTGGATGTGGTCCGGCTGGACCGCCAGGGCTAGCACGTGCCACCCCGTCTCGGCGCACTTACCCGCAAGCAACTCCAGGCAGCGCGCCGCGACTGGCCCCACGAGCACCGGCTTACGACGCCGTGGGCACCAGATGAGATGATAGATGATGAGGTGCACGTGATGCTCATCGCGCTGATACTCGTGTGCCTGTTCCATGTGACTTGTATACCACAGGTTAGACCACCAAGCAACGGGCAACGACTTCTGGCTAAAGCCCCGGAGCGCCTAACCGCTTGGGTTGACACCCAGCGGCTTGCGGCGGGCTAAAGCCCAGGATGGTCAACGCCGGCGACGGATGGGCTAGACACGCGGCCGCCCAGGTCTCGCCGAGACCGTTTGCTGGCGACTCACCACCGCGCTATGATCCATTGGTGACCTTCGCCTGGCGCGCCACTGGGTCGCGCCGCGTGGCCGGGTTCGCGGGGTCGTGCGATGTGACCACCATCGGAGAGGATGGCGGAGGATGCGCCGGCGCAGGGCGGAGCTCATTTGCGGCATCACCGGCGGGGCGTTGGGTCTCGTCGGGCTGATTGTGGCATTCTTCGCGCCGCTCGGGACCGAGGGCGGCAGTACCTGCACGGACGCCGGCTGCACGAGCTACACTCGCGCCGTCAGCTATGCGGGTTCGCAGGGGGTCGCGTCGGTGATCCCCTACCTGGTCGTGTTTGGCCTGCCGATGATCGGGCTGGCCGTGGGCGCCGCCGCGCACGCCCTCCGCGGGTCCGGCGCCGCGCGAATTGTGCTGCTGCTCTGCACGGTCCTGCTCGGCATTTTCACCGTGCTCGGCGCGCTGAGCGTCGGCATCTTCCTGCTGCCAGCGACCGCGTTCGCCGTCGCGGCGTCGATCCTGGCCGCGCGCGGCCCCCAGCCCGACACCGCATCGGTAGAGGCGACACCCGCCCTGCCAGGGGGAGTCGGCATCCTCAGGTCACTCGAGGTCGCCTGCGCCGTGGCCGCGGCCGTGCTCGGCGGTCTCGCGCTCTACCTCATAGTCTTCGGCCTGCCGACGTGTCCCGGCTCCGCGTCGGGCGGCGTCATCAGCTCGTCAACCGGCACGGCATCGGGCACGATCGTGTCATCACCGTGCGCCACCGCCTACGCACGCCTGGGCGCGGTGGGCGTGCTGCCCCTGCTCATCGCCGCCGTGGTGCCGCTGCTCGCCGTGGCGCTCGGCGCCCTTGCCCACGCCCTGCGGCGGTCGCGCGCGGGCCTCGTGGTGCTGTGGCTGGGCACGCTCGCGCTCCTGGTCTTCGGCGCTCTCCTCACGGCAGCCCCCGACGCGCTGCCGGCCTGGGTGAGCCAGCTCCCATTTGGCGTTGTGTATCTGGTGCCCGTGGCCGCCCTCGCGCTGGCCGCCTCCGCCCTAGCGGTCGTGCCGGAGCCACGGCCACGTCCGGGCCCGGCCACGACGTGACAGTCAGCTATGGCGGGCTACGCGTTATCCCCCGGTGAGATCCCCGCGCTGTCCCGCTCGACTGACCGCCGTTGCGCACGCCGCCTGGGTGCCCGCCGGCACGAATGGGTCGCGCCCGGCCGTGTATACTACTGGCATGCGGGGAATATTGCGCGTGTTGGAGCGCGGCGGGACCGCGCTCGCGCGACGTGGTGCGGAACGTTCCGGCTTCCACGAATACGGCGAGGAGAGAGCTCAATGGGGAAGACCATTGAGCTGACCGACGAACAGGACGCGATCCTCGAGCACGCGGCAAACAGGCGCGGCGAAATTGCTGAAGATTTGCTCGCCGAAATGATTGAGGGGCTGCGCGAGCCGAGCCGACCGGTCTACTACACGACCTATGCGTTCATGCGGCATCTCGAGATGTCCTTCGAGGAGGTTCGCGAGTCCGCGCGCCTGGCCGACGAGTTCTTTCCCCCGGACGAGCTAGACACGGACCACGATCCGAGCGACACGGCTGAAAACGTTTCGCCGGACGTGGCCGATGCCCACCCATGAGGTTGAGCACTTTGGTTGATGGCGCCACCGGTGAGGAGTTGGACAGATGAGCAAGAAGATTGTATTGAGCGACGAACTTTTCGTGGCGCTTACACGCGTGGCGGCCCCCAGGTGCCAGACGCCCGAGCAATTCTTGGATGCACTGCTCGTACGGATGACCGACTCCGCCTGGCTCCCGGTGTTTGATGCCCACGAGAGCCCTGACGAATGGGCGCGAATTGGCGAGAGCTTGTCCATGCTGCGGGCGCTGGCACGCGAACGTGGGCAATTACCTGCCGACCTTCTGGAGACCGTGGCGGCGGCACAACCACGTTAGTACTATGAGAGCATCGATGACTTTGCCCGGCACCTCGGCGCATCAGGTGACGAGATTGAGGGATCTAGGCGCCTGGTAAACGAAGTCTTTCCACCGGACCCGGACAAGGGTCCCAACAGCGCCAAAAACCCACGTGGCGAGGCGGCGGGGCCTAATGTGGTGGCCAATGCCGACGCATGAGGAGGAACCCCGGTTGTCTGGTGCCGCATGGGCGGCCACGAAATCTTCGCGAACCCAAAGCCCACCGACACCCACCGCGTCCTACCCAACCACCACGCGCCCCAGTAACCCCGGCGCCACCCGCCGCAGCACGTCGATCACCCGCGCCACCGAAGTGGGATAGACATGCACGGCGTCTCGTTCGATCCCCCGCAGCGTCGCCGCGATCACCTCGTCCGGGCCCGACACCAGCCGCGCGGGCAGCCTGGGAGGCGCTCCGTCCCCGTAGTGCGGCGAGCGAAGAATGGGCGTCCGCGCGAAGAACGGATAGACGCCGGTCACCTTGACGCCCCGTGGATGCAGTTCTTCCGCGAGCGCCTCCGTAAACCCGCGCAGCCCGAACTTCGCCGTGCTGTACGCCGCCAGACCCGGCGTGCCCACCAGTCCCGCCACCGACGAGATGTTGACGATGTGCCCCGAGCCGCACGCGACCATAGCGGGAGCGAACAGCGCCACCAGGCGTAGCGGCGCGAGCAGGTTGACCTGGAGCAGTGTCTCCCAGCGGTCGCGTGGCGTGGCGAGAAACGTCCCAGACATCGCCATTCCGGCATTGTTGATGAGGATGTCAATCGTCGGCGCCACGGCCACGCACTGGTCGCGCAGCGCGTCCGCCCCCGCCGGCGTCGCTAGGTCTGCCGCCAGGTAGCCGGCGACCGCGTCCGCCCTGGAGGTCAATCCCGCGCGTTCCAGGGTGGCGGTCGTCCGCGCGCTGAGCTCCTCACGGTCCAGGTCGGCCAGCACCACCTGGCTGCCCGCCACGAGCAGCTGCCGGACCAGGCACTGGCCGAACCCGCCCGCCGCCCCGGTGATGAGGACCGTCCGCCCAAACAATGCCGTCACGCCGCCACCTCCGCGCGGTCAGTGTAGCATCGTGCGCCTACCGGGGCAATGTCACGAGGGTCACGGGCATGGCGTCACGCGCATGGCATCACGCCCACGCGGTCGCGCGAGCACCGAGGCACCCTCACCGCGGCGATGTCTCACCACCAGACGCGTCTATCCTGTCTATCGTGTCCTGGTCAATTGGCCTGGCGTACACGCCATCAGCCACCCGACCGGTCGGCCAGAACACCTCCACCACGTTGCTCTCCGGGTCGCGCAGGTAGAGACTCAGCGTGACACCATGATCGAGAACGCGCTCAATGGCAATGCCCCGCACCCTGGCCTCGGCATGGAGCGCCTTGAGCGCGGCCAGGCTCTCGACCGCGAACGCCACGTGACGAGCTTCCGGCCGCGACATGAACGTCACCACCTGCGCCTCCTCATCGGGGCGGTCGCTGAGGAACACAAACTCTCCCAGCGCCGGGAGCGCGCCCGCCATGGTTGGCTTCAGTCCCAGAAATTCGTGGTAGAACGTCGCCAGTTGCCGCGGGTCGCGCGCGGGCAAAGCGACGTGGCCAAACCGCACCGTCGAGGTCATGTCGCGCCTCCTCTGGGTCTCGTCTCCGACACATGGGTACCGTCTCCGAGGTCCCGTCACCAATCTATTCACCTGATAGACCATCAGATGAATATGTGCTATCATACCTCCCGTGGACCCACACGTCAAGTCGCCGCCATCGCGGCGCCGCTACGACGCATCGCGACGCCAGGAAGCGGCGTCGCGAACCCGCCGCGCCATTGTGAATGCGGCGCGCCGGCTCTTCACGGAGTCCGGCTATACCGCCACGACCATGGGCGCGATTGGCGCGGCGGCGGAGGTATCGCACGAGACCGTGTACGCGGCGTTTGGTCCCAAGGCCGCGCTCTTCCGCCATCTCGTCGAGACCGCGCTCTCCGGGACCGACGAACCCGTCCCGGCGCTGGAGCGCGAGGTCGTCCGGCAGGCACGGGCCGAGCCGGACCCGCGCCGTGTCATCGACCTGTTCGCCCACACCGTCCGGCAACTCCACGAGCGCCTCGCGCCCCTGTTCGCCGTGCTCACCGACGGCGCCGCCAGCGACCCCGACTTACGCGCGTTCGCCGACGAATTGGCGTCCCGCCGGGTCGGCCACATGCGCGCGTTCGCCGCGGACCTGGCAGGCAAAGGCGGCCTGCGCGACGGACTCACCATCGAGATGGTGGGCGATGTGGTCTGGGTGCTGAATTCCGCGGAGTTCTACCTGCTGTGCGTGCGCGGCCGCGGCTGGACACCGGAGCGCTTCGAGGAGTGGTTCGCCGACGCGCTGAAGCGGCTGCTGCTGCCCGCGCGCCTCGTCTACGACCTCCCTACGGACACGCCGGGCCTCGCGTAACTGGGGACTGGCGTGCCGGGAGAGCTTTCATCCCGCTCCCCACGCGGCACCGGCCACGCGCCTTACGCGTCCAGGAAGCGCCGAATGCGGGCGCCGATGCCCTCTGGCGTCAGCCCGAGCGCCACGTCATGATGTTCCGGTGTCCCGTAGCGTGTCAACACCGCCCGCGGCACCCCGATGCTCTCGACGCGCGTCCGCCGGTCGCGCAGCGCCGCCGCCACATCCGGGACCAGCGCACCCGCGTAGTACGGCTCGACCACCACGATGTCGCCAGTCGTCGCGTTGGCCCTCAGCGTCTCGGCATCGAACGGCGCGATGGTCGCGCAGTAGAGCACGGTCAGGTCCAGCCCAGCGATCGCCGCCATCGTGACATCCAACATCGGGCCCACGGCCAGTACGGTCCCGCGCGACCCCTGACGCACCACGTCGAGCCTGCCGAAGCGCACCGGGCGGTCCTCGGCGTTGCGACGCGCACTGAGCCGGAAGTAGGTCGGGGCGCCGTCGGCGTAGGCCTCGCGAAAGAGCGTATCGAACTCGTCGGGCGTGCCCGGGACGACGATCTCCATCCCCGGCAAGGTGCGCAGGATTGGCACGTCACCGGTGCCGTGATGCGTCATGCCCTCGGTGCTGTAATCATACGAAGCGCCAATGCTGATGAAGTTGCCGCCGAGCCGTTGGTAACAGAAGTCATCCTTGAGCTGCTCGTAGGGACGCTCCACCAGGAACGGCGTGATCGAATGCGCCACGGGGATGAAGCCCTCCATGGCCAATCCCGCGCAGACACCGATCATCGTCTGCTCCATGATGCCCACGTTGATGGTCCGCTCGGGGTAGGCGCGGAATACCCCCTTTAGCTGACTCGTGCTGATGTCCGCCAGGACGACCGCGAGCCGTTCGTCGTGGGCCATCAGGTCTTCGAGGGTGCGCGCCATCTGGTCGCGCATCGTGTCCGCCGCGCCGGCGGTCTTCAGGCTCGCCATTGCCGCATTCTCCTAACTCCCCTCGCCATGGCGATGGCGAGGGGCTGGGGCCCCCCACTGGGGGCTGGGGGTGAGGGCCCTATCCCACGTCCGCGACCACCGCAGCCGGCCGCCGCTCGTCCGTATGCGCGAGCGCCGCCTCGATTGCCGCGTGGTCACGCCCGTTCACGGACGTCGCCGCCCAGCCAAACGTACCAAGTTTCTGCGCGAGGTCGCCGAGGTCGCGTGTGCTGGAATGATTGTTGATGACGATGCACGTCAGGTTGGCAAGACCCAGGTTCCCCGCCAGCAACACGCTCTCCCAGACGCTACCCTCGTTGCACTCGCCATCGCCGAGCAAGACGAAGACGCGCCGGTCGCGACGTTTCATCCGCAGTCCGAGCGCCATCCCGATCGCCATGGGCAACCCGTGGCCCAGCGAGCCGGTAGACGCCTCCACGCCGGGCACCTGATTGCGGTCGGGATGTCCCCCCAGGATGCCCTCCCAGGTCATGAAGTGCCGCAGCTCCTCGGGTGGGAAGTAGCCCTTGTCGGCGAGCACCGCGTAGAAGCCGAGCGGACCATGTCCCTTGCTCAGCACGAACCGGTCGCGGTCCTCGCTCCGTGGATTCTCCGGGTCGAAGCGCAGGATCTTGTCGTAGAGCACCCAGATCACGTCGAGCGTCGAGTAGGCGCTGGGGTCGTGCTTCTCGTCCCCTTCGCCGGTTTTCATCAGCCGCCCCAGCCGCGCGATATCGTCGTCCATATCACTCCTCACACCTACTAGTCGTCATTGCCGTCGGCCCAAGCATGCCGCCAAGCATACCGCCAAGCATGCCCAAAGCATGCCGTTCCGAATCCACCATCGCGTTCGATCTTCACGGAACTCTACACCGCGTTGCACCGAGCGTCCATGACACTCTGGCCAGGCACCGCGCTGTCCAATAGGTCAGCGGCACCATCCCTCGCCGTGATATGGAGCACCGACCCGGTCAATCGCGCCTCACCGTGGAATCTGCCGTACCCACATTACGCACGTGTGACACGATTTCGCGGTGGACCGTCGCGATCCCCAGGCGCCCGACGCGCGCGGCCAAGGGCGGGTGGGGTGGTGGGGCGGGCATGCGGAATTGATTTTCCGCGTCTAATCCTGAGCTCCAGGGCGGGTCGTGGGGCTGCGGGCGATTTTCGAGGGAAGCGTCATGACGGCGCGCTGTCAGCGATGGGCCCGAAAATGCCGGCGACCACAGGCAAGTGCAGTGGTCTGGCGAGGATGCGGAATTGCAGGTCCGCGTGTAATCCTGACTCGTGAGCGTCGTGCGCGAGCGGGCGGTGGCGCGGCCCTCATGCGGCGCGGCTGGATCACTAACATCCTCGTAGATTGATGCGCATGGCACGACCCCCGGCCGCCCCCACGTAGCCTCCGACCGCGACGGCCACCGGCATGGCCCCCCGGCAATCAGTGTGGTAGGTCGCGCCCCGCTCCCTCTCTCCGTACTCCCCGCTCTCCCTCTCCGTGCCCTCTATGCTCTCTGTGGTTACATCTCTGGTCTCGGCGTCCTTTCTGCGCTCTCTCTGCATCCTCGGCGCCCTCGGCGGTTAACTCCCTTCTCCGTCCCCTCTGTGTCCTCTGTGTGCCCCCAGTGGAGGGCCCCCGCCCCCAGTGGGGGACCCCGCCTCAGTTTCATCATTGTGAATCTCTCCGTCTCCCCCGCATTTGCCGCCGAGATGCCCCCGCTGCTACAATGCGGCTGGTGTCCCGCGCGGACGCACCACGGCAGCCCCGACAAACGGCATCACACAGAAAGCGCAAGCGATGGCCATCACCCCGCTGACCCGCCCCGACTGGCTGCGCGTGCGCCTGCCGTCGGGCCAGAACTACGAGGACCTCAAGCAGCTCATGCGGAGCAAAGGGCTGCACACCGTCTGCGAAGAGGCGCGCTGCCCCAACATGGGCGAGTGCTGGGGCCATCGCACGGCGACCTTCATGATTCTCGGCAGCGTCTGCACGCGGAGCTGCCACTTCTGCGCCGTCGCCACCGGCCGGCCGATGGCCCTCGACTTTGAGGAGCCTCGCCGGGTCGCCGAGGCCGTCACCCAGATGGGCCTCAAGCACGTCGTCGTCACCTCGGTCAACCGCGACGAGCTGCGCGACGGCGGCGCCACCCTCTTTGCCTCCACCATCCGCTGGACCCGCCGGCTCAACCCCGACTGCACGATCGAGGTGCTGACCCCCGATTTCAAGGGCTCGCTGGAGGCCCTCCAGGTGGTCATGGACGCCAGGCCCGACGTCTACAACCACAACGTCGAGACCGTGCCGCGCCTCTACCGCCGCGTCCGCCCGCAGGCGATCTACGATCGTTCACTCATGGTGCTGCGCGAGGCCAAGCGCATGGCCGGCGACAAGCCCACCAAGTCGGGCTTCATGCTCGGCCTCGGCGAGACGCGCGACGAGATCCTCGACCTGCTGCGCGACCTCCACGCGAGCGCCGTGGACATCGTGACTATCGGCCAGTACCTGCGCCCCACACCCGACCACCTGCCCATCGAGCGCTACGTCCCGCCCGCCGAATTCCGCGAGTACGCCGCCATCGGCAAGGAGTTGGGCATCCCCCACGTGCAGAGCGGCCCCCTCGTGCGCAGCTCCTACCACGCCTGGGACCAGGTTGAGGCGATGCGTGCGGGCGCGGACACCACTTCCGATTTGGGTTGAGCGCCAGGAAGCTCACGAGGGCATGGCATGACGACTTCGGTCCCTGGGCTGGCCGCCGTGGCAAAGTCCGTGCGTTTCGACGACACCCACTTGTACGTCGGGTTCGCCGACGGCCGCGCGCTCGCCGTCCCGCACTCCTGGTTCCCACGCCCAAATTAGGCTCCGGCGGAAGAGCGCGGCTACTGGCGCCTCATTGGCCACGGGGTGGGAGTCCATTGGCCGGACGTGGACGAGGACATCAGCGTGCCGGCGCTGCTCGGTCTCCCGTGCGCGTGATGCCGCGGACCCGGCAGTCTCTGTGCTCACTCTGCCCTCGTGGGTGAAGTTGCCCCACTCCGTCCTCTCCGCGGTCCCCGCGACCTCGGCGGTTTCATCGTTCCCCCTTCTCTCTCCGTCCTCTCTGTGCCCTCCGTGCTCTCCGCGGTTCGTCTCTCCTCCGTCCTCCTCCGACCTCCCATGCCCCTAGCGGTGGACTCCATCCACTCTGCGAATCCCCCTCCCGCCCTGGCATGGCACTCGCGAAGGTGGTCCTTGCCGAGACGAATCCAGGGCATGTTCTGTCAACGTGCACCACAGAGAGGAAACCCCACGCGATGTCACAGCCGACGGCACGCCAACGCGCGCGGTCCAACCCAAGCGCGCGACCGGGCGACATCAACGCCACGCTCGCACGCCTGTTCGACGAAACAGCGGGGGGCCCACCACGTCGACTATGCCGCCACCGAGGGCGTCGACCCTGACTGGTCCATCTGGTATGCTGGTCACCTCCTCGAGAAGGGGATGGAAGACCTGCCGCACGCCAGGCTGCTGAAGAGCGACCTGATCTATTTGCTCGTGATGGCCGACAAGGACCGGGCCCGCGAGGCCCCCGGCGGCCGGTGGGAGCGGTACCATGCCGACTTCTTCGTCCGGCGGTACCTGAAATAAGCGTCGGTTACGGCGCGGTGCCGCCCCCTCGATTGGGTGCGGACGCCAGCGCCCGCGGGACGTGAAGAATCCGAACCCCGCCGCGTGCGGGCCATGCCGCCTGTCGCGCGCAATGAAAGGGACTACTTTCCACATGCCCGGATTGACCGTCCTGCCGCCGCCCCAGACGCCCGGCGACCTCGTCATCCGCGTCGCCAACGACCCCATCTGGCCCGTGCCTCGCAAGGAGGGCTCCGCCGCGTGGGAGAAGGCCAACCTCCACAAGGCGCTCGGCCTCGCCACCGCCCTCCAGGGCACCGGCGCCCGCGTTGTCTATTACGGCACCGCCGACTCATCCGTCGCCGCCTACGCGCCCGGTGTGGCCGTCGAGACCGTGCCCCTGATCGAGGGCGGCATCGCGGAGCACCCCGAATGGGACGCGCGGTCACGTGAGGACGCGTATTACGGCGCCTTCTATGAGGCGGTCGCACGCGAAGGAGCCCACGCCGCCATCGTCGGCGGGGACGAGCAGTCCTTCCGCGAGGTGCCCGCGCTCGCGCTCGCATTGCCCTCCACGCGCTTCTTCTGCCACAACCACGGCCTCGGCCCGAGCCCCGATAAGCCCCGCGCCTACGAGCGCTGCAACGGCGTCGTCCACTTCGTCGCCATCTCGCACGCCCAGGTGCGCGAGTACCCCACTATCCAGCACGCGGGCGTAGTCTACAATGCCCTCCACCCCGACGAGTTTCGTCTCCAGCCTGAGCCGGTTGACTGCCAGATCAACCACGACAGCAAACCGCTGCGTCTCCCGGCCGGCTACGCGCTCTTCGTCGCCCGCATGAACCGCGAGAAGGGCCCAGACCTCGCGGTCACAATTGCCCGCGAGGCCGGACTCCGTCTGGTGCTGGCGGGACCGCTCGCCCCGCGCGAATGGGACCCCAACTACTTCCGCGACGAAGTGGCCGGGTCCATCGATGGCGACCACGTGGTCTACCTGGGCGAGCTCGGCCCTGACGACCTGGACCGGGTTTATCGCGGCGCGGCGTGCCTGCTCAACCCCATCCGCTGGGAGGAGCCGTTCGGCTTCACGGTCGTGGAGGCGATGGCGCGCGGCGTCCCGGTGATTGCGACACCGCGCGGCGCCATGCCCGAGCTGGTCGAGGACGGACTCACTGGTTACCTCGCGGGGGACGTGGCCCAGAGTGCTCAAAGGGCACACGACGCGATCACGCGCATCGACCGCGCCGCATGCGCCGCCCGCGCCCACGAGCGCTACAGCTGGGGGGCCACCGGCCGCGCGTACCTCGACCTCGTCTGGCATGCGTTCCACGGCCACCCGGTTTCCGACGCGGGCTGACGCCAGTCACCCTCGCTGCCGGACCACCCAGGGTTGTCTCCCAGGCGCGCCGACCGATTGGCGCAAGATCGAGAATGCTCCTGAAGATAGCCCGAGGGCCGCATGGCCGCCAGACCTGCGCTCGCTGCGTCCGCCGCCGATACACGACGCCCGAACCTCAGAATTCTCCCGTAAATATCCCGGTGGTCGACGCGCTGCTGGCCGTCCCGCGGCGATTTTCAGGCCCTTCGCGGACGGCGCGCCGGCATGGGGCTTCCCTCGAAAAGAGCCCGTGGCCCGCACGCGGTCCTCGACGCTCAGGATGACCCGCGGAACTTCAATTCGGCATCCTCGCCAGACCACTGCCCTCGCCCTGGGCCGCCCCGCCGCGATATTCACGCGTCTCGCTGGCGCCCGCCATGCGTATCGGGTCGGCGTGTCTCCCGGCCCACCTCCCGCCGCCCTTCGGCACCCCTCGCCGCACCCGGGGGCAAAGCGTTGTACGCCCGCGAACTGTTGTACGCCCGGCGAGATCTGGGGTGGGGGATCCTCCAGACCCTTGACGCGCATATCAATCTGATATATCATCCCCACCGACGGTACGTGATGGAGAGGGACACGTCCATGGACGAAGGCGATACCTCCAGCGACGGCGCGGCGCCCCACAGCGGGTCCGCGACTACCGCTCCGCCGAGCCCGTCGCCGGTGTCCCCGTCGACCCCGTCCGTCGGCAGGCACCGGGGCGCCGCGTTCGAGATCTTCATCCTGGGCGAGTTGATGGACGGGCCGCACCACGGCTACCTACTGCGCGATATCCTGACGCGCATGCTCGGCCCGCATCGGCGCGTCAGTTGGGCCGCCATCTACCCCCTCATCCGCCATCTGGAGCGGGCCGGGCTCATCGCGCTAGAGCCCGCGGGGCGCCCGGCGGACGGTACCGGCCCGAGCGGGCACCGGCGCCGCGTCGTCCGCATTACCGCGTCTGGGCGCGAGCGCTTCTATTACCTGATGCGCGCGCGGGACGACGCGACCGCTGATTACCACGAGACGTTCACCATCAAGTTGCTCTACCTGCGCTTCCTGGCGCCGGAGGAGCAATGGGACCAACTCGAACGCGGCCAGGCTTACCTCGACGCCCAGGTCCGGCACCTCCGGCATGTCTTCACGGCGGCGTCCACCACAGCGCCGCTGCCGCCCGACCAGCGCGCGGCCATCTTCCGGATGATACGTTTCCGCCTCGCCGCCGCCGAGGCCGAGCTCCAGTGGGTGGTGGATGAGCGCGCCGCGCTGGCGCACAGCATTCCGCGGAAGGAGCGGTCCGATGACTGACAAGACTGACATGACGGGCGCGACGAACACTCCCGCGTCCCTGACGGCCAACGTAGCACCTGGCATATGGGCCACAAACCGCGCCTTGCTCACCGCCGGCGTCGTCGGCCCGCTCCTGTTCATCGTCGTCTTCCTGATCGAAGAGGCGACGCGCCCGGGATATAGCGCCTGGCGCCACTTCGTGAGCCAGCTCAGTCTGAGCGGCCAGGGCTGGGAGCAGGCCGCCAATTTCATCGTCTGCGGCGTGCTCTGCCTCGCTTTTGCCGTGGGGCTGCGCCGCACGCTGGCGGGCGGCCGGGGCGCCACCTGGGGGCCGATACTGCTAGGCGTGTTCGCTCTCAGCCTCATCCTCGCGGGCATCTTTTCCACTGGTCCGGCCCTTGGGTACCCGCCCGGCGTCTCGAGCCACGGCCCGCAGACCCTCCACGCCCTAATCCATGGCGTGTGTGGCCTCGTCGCCTTCACGTCGCTCCCGGCGGCGTCCTTTGTCCTCGCGCGGCGCTTCGCGCTCGACCCCGCTTGGCGGCGCTGGGTCGCCTACTCGATCATCACCGGGGTCGTCGTCTTCGCGTCCCTCATCGGCAGCAACGTCACTTCAGTCCTCGATATGCTTGGCACCGTACCCAACGCCCCGACCGGGTTTATCCAGCGCATCGGCATCATCGCCGGCTGGAGTTGGATCGCAATCCTCGCGTTCCGCCTGCTCAGGTCGGCCCCTCCCCACTCGCGAACGGTGGTCGTCCCTTGACCCGGCGCGAGGCCGGCGCGCATGATGGGAGTCAGCGCTGAGGCGGACGCGCCGGGGCGGACGAGCCAACGGGCCACGCACGGCACGTGGCGGCGAGAACGCGCGCCACGCCGATCGTTCGTGCGCCGCGGTTGCGCGTGCGGTTCCCGGGCACGCGGGTCACGGGCACCAGAAGGAGACCATCGTGGCGCAGTGGATCATCTATTGGCTCGGCGCGGCACTCCTTGTCACAACGGGCTACTTGACGATCATGCTGCTCGTGCTCCCGCGCCGCCTCAACATCTACCAGATCGTGGCCCTCATTCTGGCCGCCATCGTCTTCGCGCCGGTCACCATCGTGGTCACGCTGACCACCGTGACCCTGCTGTTGACACGCTCGCGCGACCGCTACCCGCATCTGGGTACGCTCGTCGTTGCCGTCTTCCTGGCGGCGTGCGCGGCCGCGATCCTGAGCCTCGGCACCCAGGTCCTAGCCCCGCGCGGCGTGGTCGCCTGGGCCCTCGTCCCCGCGCTCTTCCTCGTGTACTTCTATCTGTTCCCGCCGGGCCGGTTAGTCCCGCGCTCGACCCGCTGGCTGGCGATCCTCGTCGGGCTGCCATTTCTCGGCCCACTTTTCACCGCCGAGGAAGCGACGCGGCAATCCACGCCACCCCAGCTTCCAAACG
>JANWHL010000003.1 GCA_025450405.1 Ktedonobacterales bacterium | reverse complement strand
GAGACATGCGCCCACTGCGGCGCGCGCAACCGTCTATCGGCGACCTACTGCGCCACCTGCGGAGCACGTGTCTAGTAAGCCATCAGCGGAATGCGGAATACGGCTTGCGCGCGGCTAACTCTGGCGTGTAAGGGTGAGGTGGTTTGGTCGTAGTCGATGGCTATAGGAAGATACACCTGAGGGAGCCGTGCTTTGTCCGCTTCGGCCAGCGACCAGCGGCATTCTCGCCCGTACCCGCGCGCCGTGGGTGATTGCCGTGGGTCTGCCCACTCGTCTCCACTCGTGACTCCACCATCGGCATCGCCTCGACCGAACAAATCGGCATCGCCTCGACCGAACAAATCGGCATCGCCTCGACCGAACAAATCGGCACACTCGACACAAGTCCACTCGTGTCTTGAGCCGTAGGCTATAGGAAGGCGTGCCGCGCCGATTCCAGTAGAGGCGGTCCCGCGTCCCCAGCCAAAGTCTCGGGCTATAGGAAGGGACGCCTTGACGCTCCGCGTCCTCGCTCCCATAATTCCTCTCAGCACCCCACTCGTCTCAGTTTCTTCCGAGGCCCGCACCATTCCTCCTCCTGTCCTCCTCCGCTCGTTCGGGAGACTCCACCTCATGGCATTCCGCGACCTCCGCGAGTTCATGGCCTTTCTGGAGCGACGCGATCAGCTCGTCCGCGTCACGGCTTCCGTCAAAGCTGACCTCGAGATCACGGAGATCACCGACCGCGTGAGCAAGGCTGGCGGGCCCGCCCTGCTCTTCGAGCACGTCCAGGGCTATGATGTCCCGCTTGTGATCAACCTCTTCGGCAGCCTCGAACGCATGGCTTGGGCGCTCGGGGTCGACCGCCTGGACGACCTCGGCGCACGCATCAAGAAGTGGCTCGACCTCGTCCAGAATCGTCCTCCCGAAGGCCTGATCGAAAAGGCCAAGCTCCTCCCGGAACTGGCGGAGATCGCCCGCATCGGGCCTCATGAAGTGCGCGACGCCCCGTGCCAGGAAGTGGTCATCACCGATCACCCGTCGGTCAACCTGTTTCCCATTCTCAAGTGCTGGCCGGGCGATGGCGGCCCGTATCTCACGCTCACGATGTGTCACTCTACAGATCCCGTGACGGGCAAGCGCAATATCGGCATGTACCGGTGCCAGGTCTTCGATGACCGCACGATCGGCATGCACTGGCAGATCCACAAGGGCGGTGCGGCGCATTTTCGGGAGGCGAATCGTGCCGGCCAACGACGCAT
Source organism: Ktedonobacterales bacterium (assembly GCA_025450405.1). Lineage (GTDB taxonomy): Bacteria > Chloroflexota > Ktedonobacteria > Ktedonobacterales > JADMIN01 > JANWHL01. The sequence goes on along the minus strand of JANWHL010000003.1, from coordinate 5,462 downwards.
GGACGTCGCCGTAGCGATCGGCGCCGATCCGGCCAGCATATATGCTGCCACCGCGCCGCTGCCTCCAGGCATTGATGAACTCTTGTTCGCGGGCTTCTTGCGGCGCAAGCCGGTGGACATCGTGCGGTGCAAGTCTGTGGACGTCATGGTCCCCGCCAACGCGGAGATTGTGCTCGAGGGTTACGTGGATACCGACGAGCTACGCCCAGAGGGGCCGTTCGGCGACCACACTGGACACTATACGCCCCTGGAGCCGTATCCGGTCATGCACGTAACCGCGATTACCCACCGTCGCGCGCCCATCTACGCGACGACCATCGTCGGCAAGCCGCCAATGGAAGACGCCTACCTGGGTAAGGCCACCGAACGTTTCTTTCTCCAGCTCTTGCGCGTAGTCCTGCCCGAGGTGGTGGACATGAACATGCCCATCGAAGGCGGCTTCCACAATATCGTGGTCGTGTCGATTCGCAAGCGCTATCCCGGTCAGGCGCGCAAGGTCATGTGCGCCATCTGGGGTATGATGCTGATGATGCTCTCCAAGTTCATCATCGTCGTGGATGAAAACGTGGATGTCCAAAATCTCCATGACGTGCTCTTCAGAGTGGGCAACAACGTGGATCCCAAGCGCGACACCCTGATCGTGGACGGCCCAGTGGACGCCCTCGACCACTCGTCCCCATACGAGAAGTTTGGCTGGAAGATGGGCCTCGACGCGACCGCGAAATTCCCGGAAGAGGGGCACCCGCGACCCTGGCCGCCTGATATTGAGATGGCCCCGGAGATCAAAGCACTTGTCAGCGAGCGCTGGCGTGAATATGGCATACCCTTGGAGCCGCCACACTAATGTCTCTCCTCGCGCCCTCCAACCGCGACCGGGCAATGTCCCTAACCAGCCCGGATCACTGGCGGCGCCCGCGTGGCGACGCCACCTTCGCCTTGGCTATCCTGGCCATCGGTGTGCTCACGGTGTTCATCCTCTCGCGCGGCGGCACCGCTCTGAACCCGGCGGCTTCGCCCCGCTCATCCGCCGTCGCCACGCCGGGTAAGACGACCCCGACCCAACCGAGCGCCGCCGTTGTCGTCCCGGCGACCGTCCGGGCTTACCTTATGCCCAACGAAAACGCGGACCTGATGCTGCCGGCCGTGGACGCTCAGGGTAATGTCTGGTTCGGCGAGATGGGCACCAACAAACTGGGGCGACTCGACCCGCGCACCGGTGCGGTCACCACCTGGACGCCACCAGGCGGCCAGTTCGGCATCATGGGCATTGTCGCCGGCCCAGATGGCGCGATCTGGTTCGCCGAGCAAGCCGCGAACTACATTGGGCGTTTCGATCCAGGCACCGCCCAGTTCCGGGTCTTCCCCCTCGAGCGATCGCAGGGCCGACCGACGGCGCCCCAGAGCGTCGCGTTCGATACGCACGGGAAGCTGTGGTTCACGGGTGTGACCAGTGGCACCATCGGGCGCCTCGATCCGAATAGCGGATTGACCACGACCTGGCGTGTACCTGGCGGCAGTGCGAGTGCGCCGGCCTATCCATTCGGCCTCGCGCTCACGCCGGATGGTGGTGTGTGGTTCGCGGAATTGGCCGGTGGCACGCTTGGACGGCTCGACCCAACCAGCGGCCAATTCCGGCTCTACCACTCCCCGACCAGGGACGCGCAGGTCTTCTCGTTGGCAGCCGCACCCGACGGACGCCTATGGTTCTCCGAGCTCCAATATGGGAGGTTGGGGGTCCTGGACCCGCGCACGGGCGCTGTCCGCGAGATCGCGATTCCCGGACCGGTCGCTCCGGCTCAAAACATCTACCAGGTCGCCGTGGCCGCCAACGGCGACGTCTGGGTGCCGAGTCTGGGCGAAAACGCGCTCGTGCGCTACACGCCGTCAAGTGGCACGTTCACGATCTATACGTTGAGCGCGGAACGCTCTCAGCCGTACGGCCTTACGCTAGATGCCGCCGGCCATGTCTGGTTCACCGCGGACCTGGACCCCAAGAACTTCGTCGGCATGCTGACGCCGTGATTCACCAGGACACGCCAGCATGCCGCTTAGCGCGCGAGAACTCGCGGGCAAAGTCTGGTGTCCGCTGACGCGGCCCAAGTCGCACCGCATCAATTGCCGCGCCCAACGGCCGACACGTGGTCCGCATCGGGTACAATACACTCGGCCATGGCTGGCCAATGACTTCACCAGACCTGATCCTGCCCATAAAGGAGACCCTTGTGAAAATTCTCGGCCGGCTGGCCGTATTACCGGCACTGCCGGCGCGCATCGCGCGCCTGCATGAGCTTGCCTTCAATCTCTATTGGACCTGGAACCCTGAGGCGTCGGCCCTGTTCGCGACCATTGACCCGAGCGTTTGGGACACCAATGAGCATAATGCGGTGCGCGTGTTGACAGAGGCCGATCCAGCCCGGCTCGGCGCGCTTGCCGAAGACAACGCTTTCGTTAGTCGGGTCGACGCGGTCCTGGCATCCTTCGATGCCTATATGAACCCTGACGGCACTTGGTTCAGTCGCACATTTCCAGATGCCGCCACCAAGACGATCGCCTACTTCTCCGCCGAATTCGGGCTTCACGAGTCGCTACCCATCTATTCTGGGGGCCTGGGCATCCTGTCGGGCGACCACTGCAAAGAGGCCAGTGACCTCGGCCTGCCCCTTGTCGGCGTCGGCTTCCTCTACCCGCAGGGCTACTTCCGTCAGCGCGTCGCGGCGGACGGCCAACAGGAAGCCCTCTATGCCAAGCTCAACTTCTCCCAGGTCCCGGCCGTTCCGGCGGTCGATCCTCATGGAGTGGAAATCACTATCGGTGTCGATCTCCCCGGTCGCAGGGTCCTCGCCAAGGTCTGGCGCCTCCAGGTTGGGCGCATCCCGTTGTACCTGATGGATACCGACCTGGAGGCGAATGCCCCGTCCGACCGGACCTTGTCGGCTCGCCTGTATGGCGGAGACCACGAGATGCGCATCGCCCAGGAAATCATGCTGGGCATCGGCGGCGTGCGGGTGTTGCGCGCACTAGGCGCTGACCCGCTCGTATGGCATATGAACGAAGGCCACTCGGCATTCATGGGATTGGAGCGTTGCCGCGAGTTGGTGCAGGGTGCTGGGCTCTCGTTCGACCAGGCACGCGAGGTGGCGGCCGCCAACGCGATTTTCACCACGCACACACCCGTGGCCGCCGGCAATGACGTCTTCAGCACAGAGCTCGTGGACCGCTACTTTCACGATTTCTGGCCCAAACTCGGCATCGACCGCGACCAATTCTTGGGGCTCGCGCGTGAGGACTTCGATTGGGGCGCTGGATTTAGTATGACCGTGCTCGCGCTCCGCCTCTCCGCTCAACGCAACGGCGTCAGCCTTCTCCACGGCGACGTGTCGCGCCGGATGTGGCGGTTCCTCTGGCCAGATGTCGAGTTGGAGGAGGTGCCCATCACGTCCATCACGAACGGTGTCCATACGGCCACCTGGCTCGCGCCACCGCTTGACGCCCTGTTCCGACGCCACCTCTCATCAGACTGGTACGCGCGCCTCGATGATCCCGCCATGTGGGATGGGGTCGCGGCGATTGCCGACACCGAGCTGTGGGCGGCGCATCGAGCCCAAAAGGTGGCCATGATCACGTATGCCCGCGACCGCCTCACTCGCCAGCGTACACGCGTGGGTGAGAGCGTGGCGTCCGTCACGGCCGCGTCGAACGCGCTTGATCCTGATGCCCTCACGCTCGGCTTCGCGCGACGCTTCGCCACGTACAAACGCGCGTCGTTGCTCTTCCGCGATCTGGAGCGTCTGCGCCGCATGGTGGCCGATCCCAAGCGCCCTGTGCGGATCGTGTTCGCTGGCAAAGCACATCCGAGCGATCAACCGGGACAGGACCTCATTCGGGCGGTCTACGAGGTCTCACGCACCCCCGAGTTCGAGGGCCGCGTCGTGTTCCTCGAGGATTATGACATGGATATGGCGCGCCACCTGGTATCCGGGGTCGATGTGTGGCTCAACACGCCCATTCGCCCGTATGAGGCCAGCGGCACGAGCGGCCAGAAAGCCAGCCTGAACGGCGTGCCCAATTGCAGCATCCTGGATGGTTGGTGGCCCGAAGCGTACAATGGCGCCAATGGCTGGGCGATCGGCGAGGAGCGTGAGTACGCGACCGCCGAGCTTCGCGATGAGGCGGACGCCCTTGCGCTCTATCGCGTCCTTGAAGACCATATCCTTCCGACCTATTACGACCGCGGGCCCGACGGCACGCCCCGCGCGTGGGTGGCGATTATGAAAGAGGCCATTCGCACAATCGCACCCGCGTTCAGCATGCGGCGCATGGTGAAGGATTACACGTCGGAGCTGTATGTGCCTGGACTTCGACATGGGCGACAAACCGATGCCCTCCAGTTCAAGCTGGCACGTGATTTGACGGCTTGGAAGTCGCGTGTCACTCGCGCATGGGCCGACGTCGCGCTGCGGGCGGAGGGACCACGCGAAGGTCGGCTGGCTGTGGGCGACCCGTTCGACGTCTCGGCGAGCGTCCGACTTGGCGACCTCACCCCCGAGGATGTGACCGTCGAGCTTGTGGCGAGCCGCGACGACAACGGAACACTCCGCGACCGCCAGACGATCCCCATGACGCCCACTGAGGCTCGAGACGGTTGGCACTTCTATGCGGGCAAACTATGTCCCGATGCGAATGGGAGCCTGGTCTACGGCGTGCGAGTCGTTCCCCGAAATCGCGACCTGATCAATCCGTTTGAGCTAGGACTGGCCCGGTGGGCATAGCGTTCGGGTAAGTTCTTCCGATGGGCTCCCAGCGCCCTGGCCGAGCATGTCCAAGCCGCTCGGCTCGACTCAAGGCACCATGCCACCGCATGCGGTGGGAGATTATGCCATGGATATCACCGACACGCGGCGCTCCAGCGCCGAGACCGTCTCGAACGATCCCGCTGATCATGCTGACAGCATAGTTGCTCAGACCCCTTCAGCCGCCATCCGACCACGTATGGAGTTCGCGACGGCCGCGAATGTGCGCGATCCAGGCATCTATGAGCGCGCCGAGCGCGCCGGACCGGGCTTTTGGGGTGAACAAGCGGGCCGAATCAGTTGGATACGCCCGTGGGAACGTGTGCTGGACTGGAATCCGCCCTGGGCGGGGTGGTTTCTTGGCGGCCAGCTCAACGCCTGCGCAAATTGTGTTGATCGACACCTCGCTGGTTGGCGTCGCAACAAGGCGGCCATCATCTGGGAGGGTGAACCCGGCGACTCGCGCGTATTGACTTACCGCGGCCTCGCCTACGAGGTGGATCGGGCGGCCTCCGCCCTGCGCGCGCGGGGTGTTCAGGCCGGTGATCGCGTGGCGATCTATCTCCCGGTCATTCCCGAGCTGCCCATCGTGATGCTCGCCTGCGCGCGAATCGGCGCCATCCACGCGGTGATCTTCAGCGGCTTTAGCGCCGATGCCGTGCGCGCCCGCGT
>JANWHL010000002.1 GCA_025450405.1 Ktedonobacterales bacterium | reverse complement strand
GTCGCGATTCGTCGCGCGAACGATCTCACATACCCTACCATTGGTTGGTCCTCCCTTGAGCGGCCTTTGACATTGACTGCACCGAGAAGCCAGAACTGGTCTGGCCTCGTGGTGCCAACGCCTGTCGTCGGAGCTATCCTGCTACTCTTCCGATTAGGGTGACTAACTCAGGGTCACGAACACGTCATGGGCTTATCGGGCGCATCGCGGAACGAACTGATAGCCGAGGTGCCTACATTTTGGTCTGGAACAGGTGGACGCGCCCCACCGGCTGGGTAGGCAGCGGATTAGGCAAGGCCCATCCGACGTGAGCATGCGTGCCACCAACTTGCTCGGCCACGGGCACCGCGAACCGCCCTTCTCAATACCCTCGTCCTCCTTCCTTAGCGAGTTGTCGTGGCTTACGGCAAGGCGGTCTCGCCGGGCGCCCCTGACGAAGGGCGCGGCACGGCATGTCACCGCACAATGCGGCGTCTGCTCGTACTCTCGCCGGCTCGCCAGCCAGTACACCAGGAGTAGGGGGTGAATACAATCCTTGAGTTTGATGTCTTACTGGGAGTGTTTTCGAGTGTGGTTGGATGGATTGTAAGGCAGGCATACGCAGATTTGGACCGATCGCGCGGGACGGTGCGAAGTGCTCGCCCACCGCGGCTTACGCGGGCGGGCACTCGCACGGTTTTCGTCAGCCAACGGATGGGGTGTGGCCGTGCCCGCCGCCGCAGACGCCGCGCGGCGCAAGCAGGACCGCGCGGTCTTGCGATACGATATGCCCCAGGGGATCGACGACCGCGACGCCGGCCCGCGGCGGCAGGAGGGCGAGCATGAGCATCGACGCGAAGCGACCGGGCGCTCCGGATGGGCATGCCGCCGATCCGGCCACGGATGGCGCGCGCGCCTCCGGCACCGGCGCGGGGGCCAGCGCGGACACCAGCGCCAGCGCCGCGGAGTGGCGCGCGACAACCTACCGCCGCGCGATCGAGAAGGCCCCCGAGCGCCAGGACCGCTTCGTCACCGCCGGCGGGATCGAGACCGCGCCGCTCTATACGGCGGAGGACCTGGCGGGCTGCGACCCGGCGGAGCGGCTGGGGTACCCGGGGGAGCCGCCCTACACCCGCGGCGTGCAACCGACGATGTACCGTGGGCGCCTGTGGACGATGCGCCAGTACGCGGGCTTCGGGACCGCCGAGGAATCCAACCGCCGCTATCGGTATCTAATGGAGCAGGGCACCACCGGGCTCTCGGTCGCCTTCGACCTGCCGACGCAGATGGGCTACGACGCCGACAACGCGCTGGCCGAGGGCGAGGTCGGCAAGGTCGGCGTCTCGATCTCGAGCCTGGAGGACATGCGCACGCTCTTCGCGGAGATCCCGCAAGAGCGCGTGACCACCTCGATGACCATCAACGCCACCGCGAGCATCCTACTGGCGCTCTACATCGCCGTCGCCAAAGAGCGCGGCGCCGACGTGCGCAAGCTCTCGGGAACGGTGCAGAACGACATCCTCAAGGAGTACATCGCGCGCGGGACGTACATCTACCCACCGCGGCCCTCAATGCGCATCGTCACCGATGTCTTCAGCTATTGCGCCGACGCGGTGCCGCGCTGGAACACGATCAGCATCAGCGGTTACCACATCCGCGAGGCGGGATCGACGGCGGCGCAGGAGATCGGCTTTACGCTGGCCAACGGCATCGCGTATGTGGGCGCGGCGGTGGCGGCGGGGCTGGCGGGGGACCGCTTCGCGCCGCAGCTCTCGTTCTTCTTCAACAGCCACAACACCGTCTTCGAAGAGATCGCCAAGTTCCGCGCGGCCCGGCGCATGTGGGCGCGGATCATGGCCGAGCGCTTCGGCGCGCGGGACCCGCGCTCGCGCATGCTGCGCTTCCACACCCAGACCGCCGGCTCGACGTTGACGGCCCAGCAGCCCGACAACAATGTGGTACGAACGGCGTATCAGGCGATGGCCGCCGTGCTCGGCGGCACGCAGTCGCTGCACACCAACTCGAAGGACGAGGCGCTGGCGCTGCCAGCCGAGGACGCCGCCACCCTGGCGCTGCGCACGCAGCAGGTGCTCGCCTATGAAACCGGTGTGGCGGAGACCATTGACCCGCTGGCGGGCTCTTACTACGTGGAGGCGCTGACCGACGAGCTGGAGCGCCGGGCGCAGGCGTACCTGGACGAGATCGACGCGCTCGGCGGGAGTGTGCGGGCCATCGAGCAGGGCTACATCCAGCGCCAGATCGAGGAGGCGGCGTACGACTACCAGCGCGACCTGGACGACGAGCGGCGGATCGTCGTGGGGGTGAACCGCTTCCAGGTGGCGGAGGAGCGGCGCCCGGAGTTGCTGCGCGTGGATCCGACGCTGGCGCGGGCGCAGGCGGCGAAGCTGGCGGATCTCCGCGCGCGGCGCGACAACGCGGCGGTGGGCGCGGCACTGGCGGCGCTGGCCGCGGCGGCGCGCGGCACGGCCAACCTGATGCCCCACATCGTGGGCGCCGTCGAACGCGACGCCACGCTCGGCGAGATCAGCGACACGCTGCGCGGGATCTTCGGCGAACAGCGCGAGGAGCGCGCGCTGTAAAGCAGCGCGTCACGTCTCATTCACGGTTCGGATCATTGGGCCCCATCATTGGGTCGGGTGGTCAAGCGCCCCATAAGCACCACCCTGAGGAGTACCGGGCGGTGACGCAACCGGCCTCACCGCACATCGCGCGCCCCTCCACCTGGCGGCCGCCACCGGCTGGCCGTCATCGCCCGAGCCGCATCAGACAGGCTTACCCTCGTATTTCAGGGCGTCTCCTCGCTTCACCACCCCGCCCGCCATCACCCGAGACGCCCGTTGGTGCACCTGCGCGCTGCCGCTCGCCTCGACACTCGCCGCGCGACCGGTCGCTCGCGCACGGCGCTCGCCAGCCAGGATTACACGCGGAACTTCAATTCCGCATGCCCGCCCCACCACCCCGCCCGCCATCCAGCGCCCCTGCCCGCCAGCCGTTGCCCGAGCCGCCCAAGTTCAAGATTACCCGCGTCCTTCAGGGCGTCTCCTCGCTTCACCACCCCGCCCGCCCTCGGCCCGACTGCTCGCCCAGACGCCCCGGCCACCAACCAGCTCGCGCCGCCAGGCCGCTCTTCGTCTCCCGCCTAATGGGGCGCATGGTTATGTGCCCAGCATGGTTATGCTTCCGGCCCATCCAATGAGGAAGCCATCATTCGAGTCGCCGCTCAACCCGCGCCCACGCCGGCTTCGCGCTTGCGATCCATCCCCCGCAGCGCTGGATTGACCAGCAGGCTGACCGTCGCCAGCAGATAGACCGCGCCGAAGCCGAGCAGCGTTGCGGGAAGGCCCGCCCAGGTGGCGAGGACGCCAGCGAGCAGACCGCCGAGGGGACTGCCAATCCACGCGCCCGCGGTAATCGCGCCGAAGACCCGCGCCCGGGTCTCCGCCGGGACGCGCTCGTACGCGATGGTGTCGAAGAGCGGATTCACTGGGCTGATGCCGAGGCCCGAGACGGCGTGGACGACCACGAGCACCGGCACGATCGGCACGAGCGCGAGCGCGAAGAAGCGCGGCGCGCCCCCGATCGTGTAGCCAATGCCCAGAGTGAGGCGGCGCGGCAGACGATGGCCAACAGCGCCGAAGATCAGCGTGCCCACGAAGCCGGCGCCACCCAAGGCCGCCACCAGCGCCCCGAGCACCACCGGGCTGCCGAAGACCTGCCTGACGTCGGCCGGGACCAGGACCTCGCTATAGCCGGCGTCCAGCAGGTTGGTCACCATGATGACCGCGATGATGCTCAGCATGAGCGGGTCGCGCCAGATGAAACGGATGCCCATGCCCAGGTTCGCCAGGTAGCCGTGAATGCCCTTCGCGCCGGTCGCTTCGCCCTCCGCCGGACGAGCGGCGGCCAGCCGCGGGACCGCCAGCCCGATGAGCGCGGCGGAGGCGGCGAAACTGGCGGCGTCGAGCCAGAGCAGGTTGCTGGTGCCGATGACGGCGATCAGCACGCCCGCCAGCGGCGCGCCGATGAAGCGCGAGACGCGGCTGAGCCCGTCGGTCATGGCGCTGACTCGCTCCAGCCGCGCGCCGGCCAGGTGCGCCAGGTCGGGCACGAGCGCTGAGCGCGCCGTGGCGCCCGGGGTGGTGAGCACGCCGGCGACGAAGACCAGCGCCAGCAGCGCCCAGAAGGGCAGCATGCCGAGGGCGTAGAACAGCGGGATCAGCGCGACACCCACGGCGCTGGCAAGGTCGCTGAGGATGCTGGCGCGCCGGAAGCCGATGTGATCCACCAGGCCACCGCCCAGCAGGGCGGAGGCAGCCACCGCGGCGGTCGAGAAGAACGCCGTCACGCCCGTGCGAGCGATGCTCCCGGTCGTCTGGAGCACGAACCAGGGCACGGCGAGGAACATCAGCACGTCGCCGACCGCCGAGATGATGTTGGCGGTGTAGAGCGCGTAGAGGGGAGCGCGACGCCGCGTGGTGTCCGGCGGCGCCGCGCGCGGAATCGATGTCATGAGCGGGCTCCGTGGATGCGCAGGGTTTCGAAGGTCGCGGCGTCGGTGACGACCGCCAGCGTATCGCGGCTGGTGACGCTCTCGACACGCGTGACCAGGGCGGGCCGGCCCTCCGCCTCGACCGCGTAGGGCGGCAGCGTGCGCAGGCGGGCATGGCGGCGCTCGAACCGCCGCGCCTCCGGCGCCGCCAGGACGAGTCCCTCCAGCGATTGCCAGCACTCGATGTCGCAGTCCGGGCACGTGTGGAAGAGGCTGGTGCTCCATCCCGATGGCGTCATGCGCGCGGGCGGCTCCCGGCGCAGGAGCATGGGGCGGCCGCAACGAAGGCAGGGCACCGCTCCGGCGCGGAGATTCGGGGGGTAATACCGCGCCATCCAGGTGACGAGCCGATCGTAGGCACGACGATAGCCTGGCACGCCGCCGAGGATCTCAATCGCGTGCGTCTCGACGAGGTAGTCATCCGGCGCGGCGGCGCAGGCGGGGCAGCGCAGCCAGAGGTCTCCGGCGGCGCGGTGGTAACGGCCCTGGAGATGGCGCACGCCGCACACCGGGCACCAGAGGGGGGTGGCCTCCCAGCCGCGGTCGGCGGTCGGGCCGTAGCCCCAGGCATCGAGTTCGCCGGCGAGCTCGGTCGTCAGCACGCGGCGCAGCGTAAGCTTGCCGCGGCGCAGGCGCATGGCCACCGCGCTGGCGCGCAGACCCTGGCGCGCGGCGATCTCGGCCAGGGGAATCTCGTCCAGCTCGTGGGCGACGAGCGCGGCGCGGGTCTCCGGGGGCAAGAGGGCCAGCGCCCGGTCCAGCAGCGCCGCCAGCTCCTCGCGCTCCAGCGCGATCTCCACGGAGGCGCCGGCGGTCGCGTCGGCGCCGAACGCTTCGGACGGCGCTTCGGCATCATCTGGCGCGGCCAGGCCGTCATCCCCGGGTAGCGGGGCCAGGTGCGCCAGGTCGCGCCCGCGGCGCCGGACCCAGCGGAAGCAGACATTGCGGGCGATGCCGGTGAGCCACTGGGCGTGCCGGTCGGGCTCGCGCACGGAGTCCCGATGCCGCCAGGCTTCCAGCAGGGTTTCCTGGGCCAGGTCCTCGGCGGCGCTGGGGTCTCCGGTTATGGTCGCGCACAGTCGGACCAGCCGCGGTCGCTCGCGCTCCCACGTGGTCTCGTCGTCAGCGGCGGCCAAGATGGGCCTGGCACCGGCGTGCATGCTGCCTCCTTCGCGTCACGGCCCGACCATCCGTGGCGAACCGCGCTTCCGCCTCCATGTCGCGCGTAGGTGCGCTGATATAACGCATGATGGTCCACTCCATGATGGTCCACTCCATGATGGTCCAGTATGTGAGCGACGCCGCTATCCCCACTGTGCTAGAATGGCGAAGTGGCGCGGGCCTGGTCGGTCGCGTTCCCCAGCCCAGGCCCGCGGGTAGCCCGGCCCCTGAGGGCCGTCGCCCGCTCCCTGGCCAGTTATGGCCGCTGCTTCCGGCTCCCCTCTCCTCGCGGGAGAGGGGCTGGGGGTGAGGTCATCCGGCTCCCCTCCCTGTCGCAACGGGGCGGGGTCCCCCCCTGGGGGCCGGGGTCCCCCACTGGGGGCTGGGGGAGAGGACCCTGGGAGAGAGATCCGCCCGCACCGCGAGGAGGCATCACGCGATGGAAGGCCTGGTTGGGCGAGATGTGC
>JANWHL010000001.1 GCA_025450405.1 Ktedonobacterales bacterium | reverse complement strand
TGTCGCCGAGGACGAACTGGGAGAACCAGGCGCGCCGACCTCGTTTGAGCACGCGCCTGCCGGCCATGAGGCAACCAACGAGACTCTGGCCGAGTTGGCCGGCTTCGCTGGCGCGGCGGGCCTCGCCCCGGCGGCCGGTCTCGCGACCAACGCGTTCGCGACCCACGATCCGGCGACCCACGACGTGGCGGCCGACGTGGCGGCCAATGAGGCGGCGGCCAATGAGGTGGCGGGCCCGTCGCAAGACGCGTCCGCGGACGCCCCCGCACAGCCGGCGGCGGACGAGCCCGTAGCGACGCAAGGCGCCAGCCGCGACCCCAGTGCGGGTGTGGACGTGGCGGCGGCATCGGGTGAGGCACCCGAGGCCGCGACGACTCAGCCAGATGCCGGCGCGGCCTCGACCACTCGGCGGGTCAAGCGCGTGCGGGTGGTCCGGCGGCTGGTGGTCAACGGTCAGGTCGTGCAGGAGGCGACCGCTGAGCAAGTGGTGGACGCCGACGCCGACACCACCGCAACGGTGGCGAATCTGCAGCAGACACTCGGGACGACTGACCCCGAGACCCTGGCGGCGCTGTCGGCGGCGCTCCCTCCCGCGCCGGAGCGGCACGGCGACATCGGCTCGCCCGCGGTGGAAAACGACGCGGCCGCATCGTAACGACGCGGCGCGGCAACGATGACGCGAAAATGACGCGGCCCCGGAGCCAGCGCGGCTCCGGGGCCGGTCAACTGTTCGACGAGCGCGCGAACCGCGCGAGTGCCGCACGGCGCGCAACGACACCGCGCGACACTTAACTCTGGCCGCCCTGGTTGCCCTGGCCGCCAAGCATCCCGCCGAGCGCATTCCCAACACCGCCCATGTTGCCGAGCTGACCCTGTGCCTGCTGCTCCAGATTGCCCATCTGCCCTTGCGCCTGCTGCGCGAGGTTGCCAACGGCCGAATCCGCGGCATCTTTGGCTTGCTGGGCGAACTGGTCGCCGCCCGGGATCTTGCTCGCGAATTGATCAATGGCCTGGTTGACCTGCTGCTCCGCCTGTTGCTGGGCGCCGCCGAGCATACCGCCCATCTGACCACCCTGCTGTCCCTGCGTCGCCTGCCCGGCATTCGGGTCCGCCTGACCCTGGCCCATCTGGCCGCTCATCGAGGGGTCCATCTGGCCCTGACTCATCTGTCCGGCATTTGGATCCATCTGGCCCTGCATGCCAGGGTTGCCGGGATCGGAAGTCATCCCCTGCGCACTCTGGCCCGATTGGTCGCCCTGCGAGTTCGACTGCTGTGAGGCATCCTGCTGCCCCTGGCCGAAGTTCTGGTCTGACATGCTGAACCGTCTCCTGTTCGCATCCAGGCCACCGGGCAGACAGTGTCCCGGTGCCCCCTGGCCGTGAGATCCCCCCCACCGGCCTCAGAGTGAGTTGATCGCAGCACGATCCGTGCCCAGCGGCCGCCGACGTTCCGGAAACGGTCGCCTCCATCGCCGTTTCACGCGTTGCCGGCAAGCGCCGCGGTCTGGTCCGCCGCTACCACATCACATCACGAACACGTCCCGCTGGATTGCTCCAAAGGCGGCCATGCCACGTCGCGGGCTTGTCTCAGCGCCCTGTCGCTACGGCCAGGCGCTCCGTCCGTTATAGTTGAGCGAGACCCCCACACGCCGCTCGCGACGCGATGGAATGGCCAGGCGCGGGGGACAAGAGACCGCCTCCCTGGTCATACTGGCAGGCGTGGAGTACAATCCGCATGGCGGGCCGCTTGTGTCGGGCGGCGCGTGGGAGAACAGATCCATGCACTGGAACGACCTGCTAGGCAAGCACATCGGCCCCTATGAGGTTATCGAGGAATTGGGCCGGGGCGGGACGGCACGCGTCTACCGCGCCTATCAGGAGTCTAAAAAGCGGCACGTCGCGCTCAAGGTGATGGCCAACGAGTCCGAGGACCGCGCGGGTTTCGTGCGCCGATTTGAGCGCGAGGTCGCGGCGGTCGCCCAGCTCGATCACCCAAACATCGTGGCGGTGTACGACTCGGGCGAGTACGAGGATCTGGTCTACCTGGTCATGCAGTGCGTGACGGGGGGAACATTGCGCCAGCGCCTTGGTGAGCCGCTGAGCGTGCCCGATGCCTGCGTCGCGATGATCCAAATGGCACGGGCGCTGCATCACGCACACCTGCACGGTATCGTCCACCGCGATGTGAAGCCTTCCAACATGCTCATCGACACGGAGGCCAACGACAAGCTCCTGCTCACCGATTTCGGCATCGCCCGACTTCACGGCCTCCGGGGCCTCACCAAGACCGGCACCACCGTGGGCACGCCCGAGTATATGGCCCCAGAACAGGCCGAGGGTCGCGAGATCGATGCCCGCGTGGACGTGTATTCGCTCGGCTGTGTGCTCTATGAAACGCTCGCGGGGCGGCCGCCGTTCACAGGCTCGGCCCCCGTCTCGGTGCTCTACCAGCAGGTGCATTCCCGCCCGAGTTATATCCGCGGCTTCAACCCCGGTGTGCCGCGCGAGCTCGCGCATGTGATCGATGTCGCCCTCGCCAAGCGGCCTGAGGAGCGCTTCCCCACGACCGACGCGCTCGCGCACGCCCTGCACCCCTTCACCGAGGGTCGCGACCGCGTCTCCTTCGGGGCGGGCGCCGCCGTGCGGCCAGTGATGGTCAGCGGTCCGAGGGAGCCAGGAGCGTCTGGGTCGCCATTGGCCTCGCCCGCCGTAGCCGCGGGTGAGCTCGACCTGCGTACCCGGCCCGAGCCAGGCGCGGCGGCGGATGTTGAGGCGCGCGGGCGACACGGCGCTGGGAATGCGGGGATGAACATCCCCCCATTGGCGCGGCCAGTCCCCGACGAGTACGGAGCCACGCCACCGCCAACGGACGCGCACGGGCGCGGACTCGGCGCTGAGGGGCTGGACGCCATCTTTCCCGACGATCCCGAAGCCGCCGAGAGCGAGCGCGAACGACTGGCCGCACGAGAATCGAGCGAGCTCGCACGCGATTTTGTGTCGGGCCGCCTCACCGGAACGCCCGCGGGCGGCGCCGACTACGCCCGCGGCGGCCCCACGCCGTGGCGAATCCTGGCGCCCCAAGACCACTACGCGACCCAGCCGGGGACATCTGGAGGCCTGATGGATTCGCCACTCATCGGGCCCGGCGCGACTCCCGCCGAGCCGTCGGGTGGCGCGCTCTCGATCCCACTCACTCCCACCGGCCAACTGGATCTCGATGCCCTGATGACGGCGGTGGATAGCGAGTCCGCGGGCGCTTGGGAGGAAGGGTGGACGAATCCGTCCGTCACCGCGTACGGCGGGCCGGGCGGATGGCCCGCGCTTGGTCCAGGGCCAGAGGTTCCGGAGGGGGCACACGGCGACCCGAACGGCATCACGGACTCAGGCGCGTTCTGGCGGCCAGATGCGCTCGAACTCCCGCCCGACGAGCCGCGCCGCCGCACGGGACGCCGTAAGGCACGGAACGGCAAGGCACAGAAGGGCAAGGCACGGAAGGGCCGGCGCCGGGCCTCCGTGTTGGCCGTGGTCGCCCTGTGCGCCGTCATCCTGGGGACGTACGCGGCCGTCAGCATCAGCGGCATTGGGCTGGGGCTCGCCGGGCGGACCGGGCACAGCGCCACGCCGACCGCGACATCGCTGCCGACGGCGACAGCCACGCCCGAAGCCACCGCGACCACGGGGCCCACTCCACAGCAGGTCCTTGACCAGGAAGCGCGGGCCGCTTTCCGCGCCATCACGCTGATGCCGCGACCTGACCCCACTTGCGCGGCGCGCGCGAGCACCAAGACCTACACCCGCACCCAATACGTCTACCTGGATCTCTGCGAGGCCAAATCGGCGCCCGGCTCTGGCCGGCTCTCGGTGGAGCTCTTTCGCGGGGACGGCAGCGTGGTCTACAACATGGCGACCGACCAGCTGACATCGCCCGGTTCGGCCCACCAGTTCGACGTCTTTAACCTCGTGCCAGGCGCCTACTACTTCCTGGTGACGTTCAATTCTGGAGTCGCCGCGAACCTGGCCTTTACCGTAACCCACTAGCCGCCCATTTGTTGAGCAATCAGGCGCCCGCTGGCAGCTCCACCAGCGGCACGCTCACGAAGTATGTTGGTCCCAGCACGGGATCTTCGCGCGCCCACGCGCGGCCGCCTAGCCCGGCCGCCAGACCGCGACATGTCTGGAAGGATGGACCTTCGGGGGCCGGAGCGCGCACGTTGGGGCTGCACACACGCACCATCGCCTGAGGGATCGGCTCGGATCCGTCTTGCGCTCGCGCCATCACTCGCGTGGGCGGCGTCAAGCTTGGGAGTTGGCCGGGTCCGAGCAACACCGTTTCGAGTTGCTCGGCATCCATCGCGGGCGGGATGGCGGAGGGCGTGTGGTCGCCCAAACCGCTCCGACCACGCTCCACCCAGACGGCTACATGCAGCGGCGCGGTCCGCGGCAGCGCGGCGGCGGCACTGGCGATGAGGGCGTGGATGGCACGGGCGACGGTGTCGCCATCCCCCTCAATCAACACGCGCCGCCGGGGAAGGCGGATCTCCAGACGCCGGCCCTGCGCATCTTCGTGCCCGCGCGCGACCTGGGCGCACGTCTCGGCGAGATCGCAGAGAGGCGCTTCACCAGCACCGCGGAGGAGGTTGGTCGGGACGTCGGCGACGGCGCCGTATGGACCCGGGAGCGCATCCGCCGGGAGCCCATTCGGGCCGCTGCGCGGGCGCAAGCGTGTGGTGACGGCCCAGCCGCCGGGCGCGCCACCCTGGTGCGGCACGGTCTCCTGCTCGACGGCTGCCCCGGGACTGGTCTCGTCCGCGGCGCGCGCGATTAACACCACGCCCATCACCACATCGTCGCCGCGCGCAACTCGGCGCGCGTCCCAGAAGATGCGGCGCAGGGCGCCACCGGCGAGCAGCACGGCGGTCTCCATGTCGCGGACCGCGTCGCCCGCCAGAGCTCGCGACACCGGCAGCGCGCGCGACTCCAGCGCCGCGCCGTCCGGGCCGCGTACATGCGCCCATACGTCTCCGCGCACGTGTCCGCCAGCGAGGTCCGTCACGTCCTCGGCGAGATTGAGCAGCGATTTCCCCGCCGCGTTGATGAAGACGGCGGCCCCATCCGCGTCGCAGAGGACCACGCCGTCGTCGAGCAGCTCCATGGTCTCGCGCCAGCGCGCCCATTCCGCGTCGGCCGCCGTCGTGGCGTCCGGCGCTGCCGGGGTGGCCAGCGCGGCGATCGTATCTGATGTTCCCGCCCCAGCCGCGGAAGCGGACTGGGCCTCGATGAGCGTGGCCACGACGCCCGACACCTCGCCCGCCGGGTCGCCCACCGGCAGCGCACGGACCCGCAGAAGCCGCCGTGCGCCATCGTCCCAGACCGCCAGGACGGGGACGCCATCGACCCCACCCACCCGCTCGCCACGCAGCGCGCGCGCCCACGGCAAGTCGTCTTGCGCGAGCTCCGCCTCGTCGGGCCAGCTCAGCAGGCGCCGCGAGGGCGAGCGCGCCGCTTCAGATTCGTCCACTTCCTGGCCGCCAGGGTGGGAGAGCAGGTGACGGCCGGCGTCATTCAAGTGGCGCAAGCGGCCCTGGGCGTCGTAGATCGCCACGCCCTCGCCGGAGAGCTCGAGCAGGGTTCCCTTCTCGGCCTGCGCCGTCCGCAGCGCCTCGCGCAGGCGTACGTTCTGCACGGCGAGCGCCATCTCGTCCGCGAGCTCCTGCACGGTGGCCAGGTCCGCGCCGGTCAGCGTTCGGCCACTGCCCCCCGCGGGCGCCCGGCGCGAGAACAGGACGATCACGCCAAACGTGCGCGCGGCCTCGCGCAGGGGCGCGCAGGCGAGCGAGGCGATCTGCGCGGCGTCGGCGGCCGCGCGCAGAGCGGGCGCCACCAGCGCGGCGTCGTCCAAGCCCCACTGACTCGCGAGGATGCCATTGCCGCCAAGGACCACCTGCCCGGCGATGCCCTCGCCCCGCCGGAGTTGGTGCGCGGCATAGGCGCGGCGCAGGTCGGCGCCATGCGCGGCGTCGCGGTCGTGGAGGGCCGCGAGCTCCAGCACGTCGTCCTCACCGAGGAGCAAGACCGCGCAGCAGTCGCCGAGCATTTCCGCCGTGCGCTCCGTCACCTGAGTGAGCGCGTCGTTGAGGTCGCTGACGCGCGCGAGTGCCCGAACGGCAAACGAGCGGACGCCGGTACGCAACGCGTGCTCTTCGGCGCGCTGGCTCTCGCGCTCCGCGCGGTGCCGCGCCTCCATCTGCTCCGTGGCGTCGAGCAGCGTGAGCAGGAGATCGGTGAACGTCCCGTCGGCATGGCGGATGGGGCTCAACGAGCAGCGGAGATAGCTTGGGCCCTCCGGGTGCTCTTGCTCGATGATGGCGGAGAATGGGTGGCCAGTCCGCGCGACACGCGCAAACGCCGCCTCCACCTCCGAGTGCGCGAGTCCGGGCGCGACCTCCCGCAGGCGCCTGCCCACAATGTTGTCCCGCAGCGCGGCTTCGCCAAGGAGCGTGAGCAGGGCTTCGTTGGCCCGCAGCACGATGAATTGTGCCGCGTCCAGGACGGCAATCCCGACCGGCGACTCCGCTGAGAGTATCTCCGTGACCCCGTGCCGGGTCGGTGGATTGGTGACTTCGGCAATGGAAATGGGCGCCGGCGCATTGGGTTCTCGCGGGCCCACGGGCGCGCCGGTCAAGTGCCCCACTTGCCTGCCGGCCGACGCACCTGGCGCCGCAACGGCTGGACCGAGCAACGATTCAAGGACGCCAATCAGCTCACTGTGATCGCGCTGGTCCACGGTCGGCCCTCCCTTCGCCTGTCATCGTCTCCCCCATGGTATACGCGTCGGCGCATCGGGTCAACCGTGAGTGTACTGGTGGGCGCGTTGGTGCCTACGCCGGGCGAATTCCCTTGCCCCCGGCATATCGCAAACGCCGATGATGATCTTGGCATGGCGCCTCAGCGAGTCCGCTCGGCGAATCGCGCCCCCGCACTGGCGTTCGCGCTGGTGTCCTCCGCAACCCATTGCCCAACCACCGCCGTCGCGCCTAGACTCTTTGCGTACTCCCCTCTGTGCCTGTGCACCGCGGTGGCGACCAAGCGCGGTGGCGACCACCTCGAGTAGGAGACCCGCATGCCAGCCACCTACGGCGAAT